>JBOFFB010000629.1:0-1511 GCA_051648385.1 Allobosea sp. | reverse complement strand
TTCCGAAACCTGCTGATCGACGTCACCGGCAACACCCACCGCGCCGAAATCTGCATCGACAAGCTCTACTCGCCCGATGGCCCGACAGGCCGCCTCGGCCTTGTCGAGTTCCGTTCGTTCGAGATGCCGCCTGACGCTCGCATGAGCCTTGCCCAGCAACTGCTGGTGCGCGCGCTGGTGGCGTGGTTCTGGCGCGAGCCGCAGGTCGGCAAGCTCGTACGTTGGGGCACAAGCCTGCATGACAAGTTCATGCTGCCCGAGTTCGTCAAGGCGGATTTCCACGATGTGCTGGCCGACCTTGGCCGTGCCGGATACGCGTTCGACCCGGTCTGGTTCCAGGCCCAGCATGAGTTCCGCTTCCCGTTCTACGGCGAGGTTGCCCACGGCGGCGTCACGCTTGAAATCCGGCAGGCGCTGGAACCTTGGCATGTGATGGGCGAAACGGGCGCGATCGGCGGCACGGTCCGCTATGTCGACTCGTCGGTCGAGCGGGTGCAGGTCAAGGCCACGGGCTTCGTGCCCGGTCGCCATGTCATCACTTGCAATGGCCGCGCGGTTCCTATGGCCGACATCAAGGGCGGCGTGCACGTCGCGGGCGTTCGCTACAAAGCTTGGCAACCTGCGGCGGGCCTGCATCCGGTCATTCCTGTGCACGCGCCACTGACCTTCGACATCATCGACACCTGGGCCGGCCGTTCGCTCGGCGGCTGTGTCTACCATGTCGCGCATCCGGGCGGGCGCAGCTATGACACGCTGCCGGTCAACTCCTATGAGGCCGAGGCCCGGCGGCTGGCCCGCTTCGAGGCGATGGGCCACACGCCTGGGCAATTCACACCGCCACCTGTGGATGTCTCGCCGGAATATCCGTTGACGCTTGATCTCAGAGCATGGCGCACAAAAGTGGGAACCGGTTTTGTGAGCACGCCATGATCTGTTTTATCGTCATCCAGCGCATCACCGGAACGTAGTCAGTCGATGCCAAATACCAAACTCATTGAGCAGCAGCGCCACAAGGCTGACCGTAGGCAAAGGCTGCTTTCGGGCTATGCTCCGCTGCGCGGCGTACATGATGAGTTGATGACGCCGGATGGCGACATCCGCCCGCAATGGGAAGGCCTGCTCGACGAGTGGACCAACTTTACGCCCGACGAACTCACCCGCCGCTTCGCGCTTGCGGACCGGCATCTCAACGACTCCGGCGTTTCCTACCGCATCAAGGCCGAGTCGGCGCTTGATGACATGCTGTCTGGCGAACGCTCATGGCCGATGAGCCACCTGCCGCTGCCGATTGCCGAAGACGAGTGGAGGGCCATCGAGGCGGGCGTGGCGCAACGTGCCGGTCTGCTGGAAGCTGTGCTGCGTGATGTCTACGGCCCGGCAAAATTGGTTGCCGAGGGTGATTTGCCTGCCGCAGCCGTGGCGGGCAGCCCCGATTTCCTGCGCCCGCTCAAGGGTGCGCCCGTGCCTGGCGGCCAGCACCTGCAGCTTTACGCGTGCGATCTTGGCCGTGG
>JBOFFB010000628.1:0-1746 GCA_051648385.1 Allobosea sp. | reverse complement strand
TGTCAGTTTGGATGGACGAGAAGGGTTATCGGGACATCGAGGCTTTCCGCGGTCTTGCAGCACCCAAGGTGACCGACTGGCAGCACCTCAACCTCGACTATGTGGTGAAGGCCGAGATCAACCAGGACCTCTGCATCTCCTGCGGGCGCTGCCACATTGCCTGCGAAGACACCTCGCACCAGGCCATCACCAACCTCGTCAACGGCGTCCGCCGCTTCGAGGTGATCGAGGAGGAATGCGTCGGTTGCAACCTCTGCGCCGTGGTCTGCCCGATCGAGAATTGCGTCACCATGGTCGAAAAGACCGAGGGCTACGTCGATCCGCGCACCGGCACGCCGGTCGGTGGCCACCGCACGTGGATGGAACATCCCAATAATCCGATGGCGAAGAACCCGAAGTCCGCGATGGTGGCAGAGCCGGCGGAATAGCACCCGTCATTGCGAGTGCAGCGAAGCAATCCAGCGCTGCGGTTCACTTCCATGGTTACCATGGTGGCGGCGGCAAAGCTGGATTGCTTCGGCTTTGCCTCGCAATGACAACACTGCGGCACGTTGACGACCTACGTCACCACCACCCCGAGCACGGCCGCACACACCGCCTCCCGCGTCTGCGCGAAGAAGGCCGGGTCAGCCAGCGTCCTGCCGGTCAACTGCTCCACCTGAGCGGCGAAATCGGCGTAGTGCTGGGTCATGGCCCAGATCTGGAACAGGAGATGATGTGGATCATGGCGCTTGAGCCGCCCCTCATCCTGCCAGCGCCTGAGCAGCGCCACCTTGGCATCGACAAGGGTGCGCAGGTCACGCGCCAGAACCTCCGACAGCATCGGCGCGCCCTGCATGATTTCGAGCGCGAACAGCCGTGACGCTTCGGGATGGTCACGCGCCGCTTCCAGCTTCTTCGTGATGTAGTGGGTCAGAGCCTCCGCCGGATCAGCGCTTGCGTCCATGGCACCGAGCGGCACGAGCCACATGGTCAGGGTGCGCACCAGCACAGCCACATAGAGTTCGTTCTTGGTGCGAAAATAGTACAACAGGTTCGGCTTCGAAAGCCCGGCATCCTGCGCGATTTCATCAATGCGGGTTCCGTTGAAGCCAGTGCGCGCGAAGCGGGCAAGTGCTGCATCGAGAATGCGCTCTCGGTTGGCTTCGCCGGCAGCAGACAGCCCACGCAATGCAGCAGTTTGGGTCCGCTCGACCGCTTCTTCCGGCAGATGATCGTCAGCCAAAACCCGCCTCATCGCTACCCTATCCGCAATCATGTGAGAGGAGTGTGCACAGACTTGACCATCTGATCAATTGTGGTCCACGCTGACATCACAAGTGTCAGGCGAGCGCTCGGTTGGCATGAGTGTTGCTGGTGAGGACGGATGTTGACCAGATGATCAAAACAAGCGCGAACATGGCCGAAGCCCAACCTGCAACGCACCAGGTGACGCCGCGATGAACGACATGCGCGTGGCCGAAACTGATCCATCGACGCTCGCAGCCATTAGCGGTGTGATCGACATCCGTGACCTGTCACTAACCTTCGCCACCAATGATGGGCCGGTCTACGCGTTGTCCAATATCGATCTCGCCGTCAGAAAGGGCGAATTCGTCTCCTTCATCGGCCCGTCCGGCTGCGGCAAGACCACGCTGCTGCGCGTCATCGCCGATCTCGAACAACCCTCGGAAGGCCAGATTTCCATTAACGGCCTGACGCCTGAACAGGCGCGGCTCAACCGCCAATATGGCTATGTCTTCCAGG
>JBOFFB010000627.1:0-5482 GCA_051648385.1 Allobosea sp. | reverse complement strand
CCCGAATCTGCTACCAGCGGGCATGGCCAATTTCTCACCCCAACAGGATGCCGCGCTGAGCGCAGTCGCGCGCTGGCTGAAATCGCGGCCGGGCGAGGGCGGTGTGCCGCAGGTGTTCCGCCTGTTCGGATATGCCGGCACGGGCAAGACCACGATCGCGCGCCATCTTGCCGATGCTGTCGAGGGCAAGGTCAGCTATGCAGCCTTCACCGGAAAGGCTGCACTGGTGCTGCGCTCGAAGGGTTGCGATGGCGCGGGCACGATCCACTCGCTGATCTATCGTTCGCGCGGCGAGAACGAGGAAGCGCCAACATTCGTGCTGAACCCCGAGGGCGCTGCCTCCAAGGCCAAGCTGATCGTGATCGACGAATGCTCGATGGTCGACGAAGAGCTTGGCCGCGACCTGCTGTCATTCGGCGTGCCCGTGCTGGTGCTGGGCGACCCGGCGCAGCTGCCACCAGTGAAAGGTGGCGGCTTTTTCACCGAGGCTGAGCCTGACGCGATGCTGACTGAAATCCATCGGCAGGAGGCCGATGACCCGATCGTGCATCTGGCGATGATCGTGCGCGAGGGCGGGCGGCTCGATTTCGGCGAGTATGGCCTGAGCCGCGTCATCCGCCGCACCGATGTCGAGCGTGATGCCGTGCTGGAGGCCGATCAGGTTCTTGTCGGGCTCAACAAGACGCGGCGGCTTTACAATGCCCGCCTGCGCGAATTGCTGGGCCGCACCTCGAAGCTGCCGGTCGCGGGCGACAAGCTGGTCTGTCTGCGCAATGACCGCAAGAAGGGCCTGCTCAATGGCGGGCTGTGGACAGTGGCCGAAATGCGGGCCTCCAAATCCCAGCTGGTGACCATGCGCATCACGCCAGAAGAAGACCTGTCCGCCAAGCCCGTGAAGGTCTCGGTGTTTCCGAATTACTTCGAGGGCACCGAAGAAACGCTGCCCTATGAGCTGCGCCGCCATGGCGACGAGTTTGATTATGGCTACGCGCTGACGGTCCACAAGGCGCAAGGCTCGCAATGGGACAACGTCTACCTGTTCGATGAGTCCTACGCCTTCCGTGAGCACCGCCAGCGCTGGCTCTACACGGCGCTGACGCGGGCGGCGAAGCAGGTGACGGTGGTGGTGTGAACTATCATCATTGCGAGCGCAGCGAAGCAATTCAGACACGCGACGCATGGTGACTGGATTGCTTCGCTACGCTCGCAATGACACCCTCAAATCCGCTGCGCTGTCCGCCCGATGGCCAGCACTGGCCCCGTTGGCCGCCCTATGGGCGAGCCGCCTGCCGGTTCCAGCGTGATTTCGAACAGCTGGTTCGCGCCGAGCGGCAGGTTGTCGAGCCTGAGCCGTGATGATGCCATGGCTTGAAGCAGGCCGACCGAACGCGGGCCGACTTGCCTGTCCCACAAGGTCCAGACTTCCAGCACCTTGCCGGCGGGCACGGTGAAGGTGGTCAGCGGCACCAACTCAGTGCGGCCATCTGCGAAGGCGTTGACGATCGCAGCAGTCTGGTTGTCCGGCGTCTGCAAGATGGCCACCAGCACCGGGGCCGAGCGGGCCTGCTGAAGCTGCGAGCCAAGGCCCATGGTGATGACGATGGCGGCTGCGGCGGCTGCAAGCCCGCCGATGCGCCAGACATTGATGTTGTTCCAGACCCAATCGAACAGGCGGCGGCGCGAATCTGCTGCGGCCTCGCCGCTGGTGATCGGCAGGCGGCCACGCTCGCGCAGTTCAGAGGCGCGCGAGGTCTCGAGGGAGGGTTCGGTAATCGTCGCAGGAGCATCATCGAGCTTTGCCTCGATGCGGCTCCACAAGTCTGGTGGCAGCGTCGCCATGGGCGTTGTCCTGTCAAAGCCAGAGAAATGCCGGCGCCAGCGTTCAACCTCGACGGCAAAATCGGGGTTGGCGATGACGCGTGCGGCGGCGCGTTCCATCTCGTTGGCATCGAGCAGTCCGAGCGCGTATTCGGCTGCGATGGCCTGATATTCAGGTGTCAGCGAAGTGGTCATTGCAGGCACTCCCGAAGGGTCAGAAGGCTGCGGCGCAACCAGGATTTGATGGTGCCGAGCGGGATGCCGAGCTTGCCTGCCAGTTCGCCGTGGCTGAGGCCGTGCACATAGGTCAGCGCAATGGCCATGCGGCGCTTGGGTTCAAGCTTTTCGAGGCAGTGCTTCAGTGCCTCGGCATCTGATAGGCGGGCGACGGTATCCTCCGGGGTCTCGCCGTCGTCGACGACCTCCTCGCCAAGCGGCATCTCGACCGGCTCGGACCGGGCCTCGTCGCGCAGGATCGTCAGCGAGCGGTTGCGCAGCACGGTGTAGATCCACGTGGTGGCCGAGCCTTTGGCCGGGTCGAACTTGGCAGCATGACGCCAGATCAGCACGAAGGCATCCTGCACCGCATCCTCCGCCAGCGAGCGGCGCTTGAGGATGCGCAAGGAAACGCCGAGCATGCGGCCACCCTCGCTCGCATAGATGCCGTTCAGCGCCGTCTTGTCGCCTGCCGCACAGCGCGCCAGCGCCTGTTCAAGATCAACAGCCATGGGTTTCTCCGTTGCCTCCCTTTCATATGGCGGGCGTGGCCTGGCCACAATGCTGCATGCGACCCGTGATCTTCAGTTACATGGCGCGCCAGCAAACGGATGCAGCGCGCCGACGACATTCGTTTCACGTTTATTTGAAAGTGCGCTTTGCGTCCGTTCGTACGGAGCATGGGTAACCGCTGCGTGGCCAACAACAACGCCGCAGACATTCAACCGCAAAACCTCACGCTCAAGGAGCAGACCATGACCCGCATGTTCACCACCCGCACCAGCTTTGCCGCTGCCGCTGTCGCTGCCGCACTCCTCTCATCCGCTGCACAGGCCGGGAGCTTTGTTTCGCTCTCCGAAGACCAGACCTTGCAGAAATTCGATTCCACCGCCCGCAAGGTGACTGCCACCATGATGGTCAAGGGGCTGTCTGCGCCGCTAGCCGGCATCGACATCCGCCCTGCCGATGGCATGCTCTATGGCCTGCAGCGCGATGGCCAGATTGTCACCATCGACATGAAGTCGGGTCAGGCGACGATGAAATCGAAGCTCGACCAGATGCTGCCTTCGGGCGTGGCGCTGACTGTTGACTTCAACCCGGTGGCAGACCGCATGCGGGTTGTTGGCGCTGACGGCACCAATCTGCGCATCAACGTCGATGACGGCAAGACCACGGTTGATGGTCGCCTGAAGTTCGCTGAAGCCGATGCCAACAAGGCAGCCACGCCGTTCATCCTGGCCGGTGCCTACTCGAACAAGTTCAAGGGCACCAAGGAAACCGCGCTTTACGAAATCGATGCCAACCTCGGTGCCTATGTGAAGCAGGCCCCGCCCAATGACGGCGTCCTGATGACACTTGGCAACATCGGCAAGAAGCCCAAAGCCATCGCCTTCAACATCGAATCGGATGGCAAGGGCGGCAATACCGGCTGGCTGCTGGCAGACGGTGCGCTCAGCATGATCGACATTGCCAATGGCCAGACCAAGCCTGTCGGCAACGTGGCTGGCCTCAAGGGCAATGTGCGCGATATCGCGGTTCTGCCGGCGATGTGAGTTCGGGTCTCTCATCACTGGCCGAAGATGGCCGCCAGCTTTCCCTCAAGCTGGCGGCTGTTTTCGTGTGCGGCGAAGTTCGTCTTGCCAAACCTTGCGGATTTGTCATCGTTCACCAAGAGTTCAGTAACAGGGGATCACCCATAACCGGCCAGAGATATGAAGGGACACGTGATGTCGAACGATCCCGCATTGACCTTGAGGGCCATACATCGCTTCGGGCTTGGGCTCAGGCCCGGCGATCTCGCGAAGATCGGCGATGGAGCGCGTGACCTGTTCCGCAGCGAGGTCGAGAAAAAGCAGATGGCGGGGCTCAGCGGGTTGAGTTTTGCCAGCATCAACGAAGCCGCTCCGGCGCTGCGCGAATTTGTCGAGATGGAGCGCAAGCAGCGCGAGGCGCGTATCGCCCAAGTACAGCCGGTTCCTGCACAGGGCATGGCCCAAGGCAACATGGCACAGCCCGGCATGAACGACATGGCTGCGGCGGCGGCACCTGGTCCCGCCGCACCAGGTACCAACCCGCCTGTAACCGCAGCGCCGGCAGCCGCGCCACCCCGCACCGAGCCGCCTTTGCCCCAGCGCATGTATCGCGAGGAGGTGCAGGCGCGCTTCCATGCCATGCTGGAGCCACTCGGTGGTTTCTCCGAGCGCTTGGTGGCGTTCTGGTCGAACCATTTCGCCGTCTCGGTCAACAAGGGTGGGCCTGTGCGCAGCTTTGCCGGGTTGATGGAGCGCGAAGCTATCCGCCCGCATATCTATGGCCGCTTCTCCGACATGCTGCTGGCGGTGGAAACCCACCCGGCGATGATTGTCTTCCTCGACAACCAGCAGTCGATCGGTCCGAACTCGCGTGCGGGCAACCGGCGCGGGCGTGGCCTCAACGAGAACCTCGGCCGTGAAATCCTTGAGCTGCACACGCTTGGCGTTGCTGGTGGCTACACGCAAGCCGATGTGACCGCGCTGGCCAGCATCATCACCGGCTGGACGCTGGTGCCAGGCAACGCCACCGATGGCATCCCGGGCACGTTCCGTTTCAACGCCAACATGCATGAGCCGGGGGCGATCACGCTGCTCGGCAAGAGCTATCCGGAAGGCGGATTGGAGCGGGGCAAACAGGCGCTGGCAGACATTGCCCGCCACCCGTCCACGGCTCAGCACATTGCCCGCAAGCTGACCCGTCACTTCGTGGCTGACGAGCCGCCTGCCTCGATGGTTCAGCGCATCGCCAAGGTCTTCCGTGACAGTGATGGTGATTTGCAGGCGGTATCGAAGGCCGTGCTCGAGTCGCCCGAGGCATGGAGCGCGCCCGCGACCAAGATGCGGACGCCGCAGGAATTCCTGCTCGCCTCGGCCCGGGCTTTTGGGCGCAAGCCCGAGATCGGGCAGATTCTCCAGCCGCTCAATGCCATGGGCCATCAGATGTGGGCACCGGGAGGGCCAAACGGATTTCCGGACACGGTTGCGGCCTGGGCTTCGCCGGAGGGGCTCAAGACCAGGCTTGATGTCTCGGCAGCCATCTCGCGCCAGGTCGGCAACGGCCTCGATCCACGCGACCTGATCGACAATGTGTTTGGGCCGGGCCTCTCCAACGAGACGCGCCAGGCCGTACTCAGGGCCGAAAGCCGCTATCAGGCGGTGGCAATTGCCCTGATGTCCCCTGAATTCCAGCGGAGGTAATGCACCATGTCGCACGATCATGATGAAGACACCTGCGAGGCGATGACGCCATCACGCCGCGCGGTGCTTGGGGCGGCGGGTGCACTGTTCGCCTGGTCGTTTGTTCCGAAGATGGCCTATGCCGCGCCCGGCGCGCGTGATCCGCGTTTTGTCGTGGTGATCCTGCGTGGTGCCATGGATGGCCTCTCAGCCGTGCCACCGCTGGCTGATCCGGACTA
>JBOFFB010000626.1:0-4969 GCA_051648385.1 Allobosea sp. | reverse complement strand
GATGGCCGAGCGGTCATCGGACATGATGTAGGCTGAAATCACCGCTTTGCCGTGACCGGGCCCGGCGGCATGGATGACGCCATAGCCAAACCCGAGACCGAGAAGGGTGAGCAGCGCGGGGGTGCTCTCTTTCGCCAGCTTTAGGGTGGCAGTGAGTTCACGGTAGAACTGCGCTTGCCAACTGATGATCAGCGCACCGATGCCGGTGGTTGCCGGTGCCGCTTCACGCGCTCCGACTCCGAACGGATTGCGCACAGGTGGGGGAGGGGGGGCGCCGTTTGAGAGCCATGCGCCGATCAGGCCCATCACCAGCGACATGGCGCAAAGTGCAGCAAGGATGATGATAACCCGTATCCCGGCATCGCTCGCCGGACCGGCGGGCGAAGCAGGCATCACGGACATGCAACCAGGACCCTGTTGATGAAGTTCGCGCCGAGGTTGGCGGTGCCGAGTGCCGCGAAATTGTCCTCGGACAGGCGCTGCTGCACGGTGGCATCGAGTGGCCTTGGCCGGTTGATGGTGCGGGCACAGCCTTGCGGCGCGCCAGTGAGCTTCACGGCGTCGTCGCCCTCGGCCAACGCGAATGACACGAACCAGGTTGGGTCATAGACTTCAAGCGAGAAGGTTCGGGGGCTGGACGGTGCCTTCAGCGGCAAGGTGAAGGTCAGTATCAGTTTCGCGTTGTCGTAGCTCAGCGCATGATTGACCGGTTTGGCAAAGTCCTGCTTGGCACCGCTCGCCTTCGCGAAGGTGAAGAAATCGAACTCGTGCAGCGACTCGACGTTGACCTGCGCCAGTTCTTTCAGCTCATCAGCAGAGAGCTTGCCGTCACCGTTCTTGTCGAGCCCTTGCACGGCAAAGGCCGAGTAGGCTTCGTCGAAGGTCCAGGCATGGCGGACGGCGCTGACACGGCCTTCGGTGTTGTAGATGACATCCGACTTGACCACGACCCAGACATGCGGATGCGCCGCAGCCGGTTCAGCCGACAGGACCATGCCAAGGGCAAAAGCGCCGGGAAAGCATAATCTGAAGAGGGCATTTCGCATGAGCTGACGATGTTCCGTGGCGCGCAAAGTACGATATGAACGCTGATGATTTATGGTTAACGAAGTGTCAACGACCTGTCCGAAAGTCTGGCTGCAAATGCGTGTGAACCGCAATCAGGGCCGTTTCGCGGCATCTGTGGTGTCACCCCTGGAAGTCCGCAGATCCGGGAACATGTTCCACTCATGTCCAGGTGATTTGGCGAAAGTGAGTTCGGCCTCCTCCCGACATTGGCAACGTCACTGAGGATGAGACTGCGGGTTATCGATCGTGGTTCCATCCAAAGGTATCTCTGGCAGGCTGGGCTCTTGACAGGATCACAATATATGTCAGTCTTGCTGACGTATTCACGAGATCGGTATGGGGTTAGCTTGCCTCGAAACCGGCAGGCATGATCGGGAGGTCAAGATGGCGGACAGAAGCACAAAAGCCGTCGGTGGGTTGACGGCACACGCCTCGAATATCTCGCTGGACGACAAATACGACCTCACCAAGACCCACGTGTTCCTGACAGGCACGCAGGCGATTTCGCGCTTTCTGCTCACCCAGAAGCTTCGCGACGAACAGGCTGGGCTCAATACTGCGGGCTTTGTCTCAGGCTATCGCGGCTCGCCCCTCGGCGGGCTCGACACGCAATTGCTTCGCGCTGGCAAGGTGCTGAAGGCCAAGAATATTATCTTCCAGCCCGGACTCAACGAGGATCTGGCCGCGACCGCCATCTGGGGCGCGCAACAGGCCGAGATGCGTGGCGAGGGCAAGCATGATGGCGTGTTCGCGCTCTGGTACGGCAAGGGGCCGGGTGTCGACCGTTCCGGCGACGTATTCCGTCACGCCAACATGGCCGGCACCTCGAAACACGGCGGCGTCGTTGCGCTGATGGGTGATGACCACACCGCCGAAAGCTCGACCAACGCCCATCAGACCGAGTTCGTCTTTGTCGACCGGATGATGCCCGTGCTGAACCCCGCAGGCGTGCAAGAAATTCTCGACTACAGCCTTCATGCCATCGCGCTATCGCGTTTTGCCTCGGTGTGGGTCGGGCTGAAATGCGTCAAGGACAACATCGAGTCGACCTCGTCGGTTGATGGCTCGCCTGACAGGGTGAAGATCGTCATCCCCGATTTCGAGATGCCGCCGGGCGGGCTTTCGATCCGCTCGCCGGATGATTTCCTCGAACAGGAAAAGCGCCTGCACATCCACAAGCGCGCCGCGATCCTGGCTTATCTCAAGGCCAACAACCTCAACCAGATCATCACCTCTGGCGGCAAGAAACCCAAAATCGGCATCATCACTGTCGGCAAATCCTATCTCGACGTGCGGCAGGCGATGGATGATCTCGGCATCGACGAGGTCAAGGCCAACAAACTTGGATTGCGTGTCTTCAAGATCGGCTGCCCGTGGCCCATCGGGCGCGACATGCTGGAGGATTTCGCGGTCGGTCTCGACCTGATCATGGTGGTCGAGGAAAAGCGCTCGCTGATCGAGGTGCAGGTGCGCGAGGAGCTTTATGGCTCGAAGCACCAGCCGGTCGTGATCGGCAAGCGCGACGAGAAGGGCAAATGGCTCTTCCCGGTCCATGGTGCGCTCGACCCCAACGATATTGCCATCGCACTCGGCACGCGGCTGCTTGGCTACCACAAGGATGAGGGTGTCGCGGCGCGGCTTGAGGCGATCAAGGCCGTGCAGGACAAGCTTGCTGAGGTGCAGGAATTCGCCAAGCGCACGCCGTATTTCTGTTCCGGCTGCCCGCACAACTCGTCCACTGTGGTGCCCAAGGGTATGCGGGCCTATGCCGGGATCGGTTGCCATTACATGGTGCAGTGGATGGACCGCGAGACGGACGGCTTCACGCAAATGGGCGGTGAGGGTGCCAACTGGATCGGCGAGGCGGCCTTTTCCACACGCGGCCATGTCTTCCAGAATTTGGGTGACGGCACCTATACGCATTCGGGCTCGCTGGCGATCCGTTGGGCTGTCGCGGCGGGCGTCAACGTCACCTACAAGCTGCTCTACAACGATGCCGTCGCCATGACTGGCGGGCAGGCGGCGGAAGGCGGGCTGAAACCCTGGCAGATGGCGCAGCAGGTCGCAGCCGAAGGCGTTTCACGCATCGCGGTCGTATCCGATGAGCCAGACAAATACCCGTCCGGTATCCAGTGGCCGGCGGGCACCACCTTCAATCATCGCGACGATCTGGAAGGCGTGCAGCGCGAACTCGCCACCGTGCCGGGCGTGTCATTCCTGCTCTACGACCAGACCTGCGCCACCGAAAAGCGCCGCCGCAGGAAGCGCGGCGACTATCCGGATCCCGACAAGCGCGTGATCATCAACGAGCTGGTCTGCGAAGGTTGCGGTGATTGCGGCGTCAAATCGAACTGTGTTTCAGTGCAGCCGCTGGAGACCGAATTTGGCCGCAAGCGCCAGATCGACCAGTCGAATTGCAACAAGGATTTCTCCTGCGTCAACGGCTTCTGCCCATCCTTCGTGACGGTGGAGGGTGCGCAGCCCAGGAAAGCCGATACCCCCAAGGGAAACACTGGCGGCCTCGGCGACGGCCCGTTGCCTGAGCCTGCGGTACCTGCCCTCACATCCAACTATGCCATCATCGTCACCGGCGTCGGCGGCACTGGTGTCGTCACCATCGGCGCGATCCTCGGCATGGCGGCGCATCTTGAAGGCAAGGGCTGCGGCATGATCGACATGGCAGGCCTGGCGCAGAAGGGCGGGGCAGTGTTCAGCCACGTGCGCCTCGCGCCGACGCCTGACGCCATCCACGCGATCCGCGTTGCGGCAGGGCAAGCTGACCTCGTGCTTGGTTGCGACCTGATCGTCACCGGCTCCAAGAAAGTGCTGGCGGCGGTGCGCAGGCACGACACCACCGTGCTCTGCAACACGGCGGAGTTCCTGCCGGGCGACTTCACCCGCAATGCTGACTTCTCATTGCCAAGCGAGCGCATCAAGCGCGCCGTGCTGGAAGCGGCGGGCCGCGACCATGCGCATTTCATTGATGCGACCGGGGCTGCCATGGGCCTGCTCGGCAACGCCATTGCCGCCAACATGTTCATCATGGGTTACGCGTGGCAGCTTGGCCGTTTGCCCCTGTCGCGCGCCTCGCTGGAGCGGGCCATCGAGCTCAATGGCGAGGCTGTGAAGATGAACCTTCAGGCTTTCGCGCTGGGTCGCCGCGCCGCACATGATCCGGCGGCGCTCGCGGCTTTCCTGGGACAAGCCAAGGCACCGACTGCTGCGCGCCACATCTCGCAATCGCTTGATGAGATCATCGCGCGCCGTGTCGAGCATCTCACCGGTTACCAGAATGCAGCCTATGCCGAGCGCTACCGAGTGTTGGTGGAGAAGGTACGCTTTGCCGAGGATCTGGCCAAGCCCGGCTCAACCGCGCTCACCGAGGCCGTAGCGCGCTACGGCTTCAAGCTGATGGCTTACAAGGACGAGTACGAGGTGGCGCGGCTCTACAGCGACGGCGCTTTCCTGAAGCAGGTCGCCGCCACCTTCCAGGGCGAGAATATGCGCTTCAACCTGCACCTCGCGCCACCGCTCTTTTCAAAGGTGGACCCTGTCACCGGCGAGCCGCGAAAGATGACCTTTGGGCCATGGATGATGAGCGCCTTCAAGTTGCTGGCAAAACTGAAGGGCCTGCGCGGCACGGCGTTCGACGTGTTCGGATACAGCCACGAGCGCCAGACCGAGCGCCAGCTGATTGCAGATTATGTCGCGCTTGTGGGTGAGATCATCGGCAAGCTGAACGAAGGCAATCTGCCATTGGCGGTTTCGCTCGCTTCGATCCCTGAGAAAATTCGCGGCTTTGGCCATGTCAAGGCGCGGCACCTGACCCAAGCCAAGGCCGAGGAGGCTGACCTGCTGGCGCGCTTCCGGGCTGGTGAAGGTGCGGTGCCACTCGCGCAGG
>JBOFFB010000625.1:0-1721 GCA_051648385.1 Allobosea sp. | reverse complement strand
TCTCTTGGACTTCCGCTTTGGCCCAAATGCGGCCGTTCGACGGAGAAGACGGGACTGGCGTCCGACAATATCTGGCAGCGGCCAATTTAGGCACTGCCTTCGCTTCTCACCAACTGGACGCGAGTCACCACGGTCAGCGTACAGCCGTGACCTTACGAGCTAAATCGTCAGCATCAGCATAGACCACGAAGGGGACGTTTGACTGAATATTCCACCAAGACATGCTGTTCCTCCTGAATTGTATGCGCCCTTGAAGTCTACGGTTATTGGGCGTCGACGATCTGACAACGGGGCTAACCTACCGGTCTTTCGCTACATCGTTGCCGGGTGGGCGTCTCTGCGGCAGATTGCGGACGGGATGAACACGCGGCGGATCAAGGCGGCGCGGGGTGGCTTGTCGTATGCATCAGCGATGAGCAACAGTTGACAGTATGACGCAAAAACAGATCGAGGCTCTGGCGGCATGAGAGATGAGGAAGATAGTGGATCGGAAAGACGTGCGGAACGTGCGATTGAACGTGCTGTACGCCGTAAGAATGTCGGGTTCACCCGGAGATTACGCCGCCTTCAAGTTTCCACCAACTCCGAGACACGACCGTGGTGCAAACCCGGCACCGCCGGTGCGACCGCACGCTACGGGGCGCTTGTGATCGTGGCGGCAGGTGTCTATGTCTGGCACCGCGAAACCTGGGCGCACCCCAAGGCATGAAAAAACAAAAGGACAGCAGTGGAACCGGCGGGCAACTGCTACAGAACCTGCTGGTCCGTGGCCTCCTTTGGCTGATGCTCGTCCTGCCGTATCGCTGGCGCGTACCGCTATCCGGATGGATCGTGGCGCGCGTCTTTGCTCCAGTGGCAGGCTGGCAAAAGCGCATCCCGGCCCATCTAAAACTGGCGCAGCTCAACTTACCCGAGGCCGAAGTCCGCCGCATGATCCGCGCAGTACCCGACAATGTAGGGAGAACCCTGATAGAAATCTATTCAGGGGCGGAATTCATCGCGCGCGCCAGTACCGTGCCGCTGACGGGTCCTGGAGTGAGGGCACTGGAGGCCGCATTTGCCGAGGCGCGGCCCGTAATTCTCGCCTCAGGGCATTTCGGTAATTACGATGCTGTGCGCGGAGGTCTTATCGCGCGAGGCTATCCTCTGGGCGCTCTTTACCGCCCCATGAAAAATCCTTGGATTAACAGGCATTATGTCCGCGCCATGGGCACCATCGGCCAGCCCCTTTTCGAGCAGGGCCGCCGTGGCATGGCCGAAATGCTGCGCCATCTGAAAGCAGGGGGAATGCTGGCCATCCTGCATGATCAGCACATGAGCAAGGGCCTGCCTCTCCGCTTTTTCGGGGTCGAGGCCAAGACTGCCCTCTCGACCGCAGAAATGGCGCTAAAATATCACGCTTTGCTGATACCAATCTATGCGGTGCGCCAGCCGGATGGGCTTTCCTTCCAAATCGTAGTGGATTTCCCCATCCCCACCGGCACACCAGAAGCAATGACCCAAGGGCTGAACGACTCGCTCGAAGCGATCATTCGCCGCTTTCCCGAACAATGGCTCTGGGTGCATCGCCGCTGGCGCTGATCTCGGCGACCTCCACCTGCATCGCAAGTTTGCTGCAGGACCGACCAACGTCCGCTTCGGGGTGCGCGGCCAGGCAGAATGGCGTGACATCGACCGGCCGGTATGGGCCGGGTGCGTCGGTGGTCAGACGGTCGCGAGGG
>JBOFFB010000624.1:0-1845 GCA_051648385.1 Allobosea sp. | reverse complement strand
AACGACGTCTGGGAGCACGCCTATTATCTGAACTACCAGAACCGCCGCCCCGATTATCTCAAGGCATGGTGGAACACCGTGAACTGGGCGAAGATTGCCGAACGCTACGCCGCCGCAAAGGCCGGCACGCTCGGCGTGTAAACGCGCGAACCAGATCAGCTTAAAAAAGGGCGGCTTTTCAGCCGCCCTTTTTCGATTCATGGGCCCGTCACCGGAAAACGGCAGGTTACGGGGCGTCGCCGCCGATCAGAATTACTTATATGATCGGAAAGAAAAACCGACTGGACCTGATGCTGGAATTCTTCCAAAGTTCTGCCGGAACGGTTCTCGATTGTACCGTCGCCCATGGCGAAACGCCCCAGCAACACAGCGAGCATTTCAGAAACCTGAGAGAGCACGCGAGTCTTTGCAGGAAGACATTCCAACGTGGACGGCACATCGGATCAAACCGGCGAACCAAGAAACCAAAGAACGATCGGAGAAAGACATGGACGCAAAGACCGACGACAAGGGCCTGGGCAAATGCCCGGTCAACCATGGCGCAGGCGGTGGCACCCAGAGCAGTGCCTGGTGGCCCAAACAGTTGCGGGTCGATCTGCTGAACCAGCACTCGTCAAAGTCCGATCCGCTGGAACAGACATTCAGCTATCGGGAAGAGTTCGGGAAGCTCGACTACGAAGCACTGAAGAACGATCTGCGCAAGCTGATGACCGACTCGCAGAGCTGGTGGCCGGCCGACTTCGGCAATTATGGTCCGCAGTTCGTTCGCATGTCGTGGCACGCAGCGGGCACCTACCGCCTGTCCGACGGACGCGGTGGCGGCGGCCGCGGCCAGCAGCGCTTCGCTCCGCTCAATTCATGGCCCGATAACGTCAACATCGACAAGTCGCGCCGCCTGCTGTGGCCTATCAAGCAGAAGTACGGCCAGAAGATTTCGTGGGCGGATCTTTTGATCCTCACCGGCAACGTGGCGCTGGAAACCATGGGCTTCCGCACCTTCGGTTTCGCCGCAGGCCGCGAAGACGTCTGGGAGCCGGATCTCGATGTGAACTGGGGCTCAGAAACGGAATGGCTCAAGCACCGGACTCTCGACAAGTTTCCGGCACCGCTCGGCGCCACAGAAATGGGTTTGATCTACGTGAATCCGGAAGGCCCCGGCGCCAACGGCGATCCGGTGTCCGCTGCGGCGTTCATCCGCGAAACCTTTGCCCGCATGGCGATGAACGACGAGGAAACCGTCGCGCTGATCGCCGGCGGCCACACCTTCGGCAAGACCCACGGCGCAGCACCTGAGTCCCACAAGGGACCGAATCCTGAAGGCGCAGGTCTGGAAGAGCAGGGCCTCGGCTGGACCAGCAACTACGGCTCCGGCTACGGCGCGGACGCTGTCGGCAGCGGCATCGAAGTGACCTGGACCCAGACGCCGGCCCAGTGGAGCAACTTTTTCTTCGAGAACCTGTTCAAGTATGAATGGGTGCAGACCCGAAGCCCCGGCGGCGCGATCCAGTGGGAAGCCAAGGACGCCGAAGCCGTTATCCCTGACGCGCACGATCCGGCGAAGAAGCACAAGCCGACCATGCTGACGACCGACCTGTCGCTGCGCCTCGATCCGGCCTACGAGAAGATTTCGCGCCGGTTCCTGGAAAACCCGCAGGCCTTCGCCGAAGCTTTCGCACGCGCATGGTTCAAGCTGACCCATCGCGACCTCGGTCCGCGCTCGCGCTATCTCGGGCCGGAAGCGCCGAAGGAAGTGCTGATCTGGCAGGACGCGGTGCCGAATGTGAGCCATCCGCTGATCGACGGTGCCGATGCCGCAGCCCTCAAGGCCAAGATACTGGCCGCGGG
>JBOFFB010000623.1:0-4191 GCA_051648385.1 Allobosea sp. | reverse complement strand
TATTCCGGCGGCAAGCGCGTCGCCATCCACGGGGTCTATCCCAGCCGCCGCCATATGGAGCAGAAGGTCAGGACGTTTCTGGACTTTCTCGCCGGGCTCTATGGGCCGGTGCCGTATTGGGATGACGGATTGGGATTGTGAGCGCAGCGAACGCTCGCTTGATCACTCAGCCGGTGCAACCTCGGCCTTCCGCATCAGCGTCGTCTCCATCCCCGGCTTCGGGTGGCGCGGCACGAGGAACGCGAGGATCAGCGACATGCTGGCGATGCCCATACCGATGTAAAACACCACCGACGGATCGATCCTTGTCCAAAGCACGCCAAAGGTGACGGGCAAGGCTACGGCGGCGATGTGATTGATCGAAAAGGCCACGGCAGCGGTGGGGGCGATGTCGGCGGGGTCGGCGATTTTCTGGAAGTAGGTCTTCTGGGCGATGATCAGCGTGACGAAAATACCGTCGATGATGAAGAGCGCGCCGACGATCGTGGCCCCTGACGTGCCGAAGATGCCCTGGCTGGCCAGCGCATAGCCGAAGAAGACGCAGATCAGCGCGATGTTCTCGATCTGGATAGTGAGCCGCTCGCCAAGCTTGCCGATCAGTCCGCCAATCATTGGTGCGACCACCATGTTGGTGGCGTAGGTTGCCAGCATCAGCGTGGCGATTGCGGACAGATCATAGCCGAAGCGCTCGACAAGCAGGAAGCCTCCGAACGCCATGAAGATTTGCCGACGTGCGCCGGACATGAAGGTGAGTGCGTAGTAAAGCCCGTAGCGCTTGCGCAGCACGAGGCCCTTGTTCTGCGGTGTCGTGCCCTGCACGCGCGGAAAGAATGCCCAGGCAGATGCGGCCAGCAGCACCGTCACGCCGCCCGCGCAGAGGAAAAGTGTCTGCCAGCTTGGCTGGAACAGCTTCCAGGCAATGGCGATGGCGCCGAACGACAGAAGCTGTGCCGCCGCCACCGCGCTGGCGACCTTGCCGAGCGTTTTTGCGGCCTGGTCCTTGGGGATGACCTGCAACGACAAGGCCTGCTGCGCCGTCTCGAAATAGTGGAAACCCAGCGACATGATGAATGTGGTGATCAGGATGCCCGTCAGCGACGGATAGTAGCCTGTCAGCGCGATACCGAGCCCGAGCAGTACGAGGCTGAGGTAGGCCAGAAGCTGCTCACGCAGGAACAGGAACAGCACGATGGCGGTGAAAGCCATGAAACCGGGGATCTCGCGCACCGACTGCATCAGCCCGATGTCGAAGCCGGTGAAGCCCGCCGCTTCCTTGCCGAAATTGTTGATCAATGCCTGCCAGCAGGCAAAGCCGACCCAGTTTGTGAATCCGAGCGCCATCAGGAAGGTGACAGGCGAGGTGCGCGAGAACAGCGCCGGCGCAAGAGCTTTGGCAGGGGCGGGGGTCGTCATGGAACAAATCTCAGGCAAAAGCGCTTATCCTATTGTATTTTACCCTGAACCGCGCGTCAGCCTTGGTCAACGAGGTGTACTGATGATCCAGATCAAGGAATTGCCGCGGTTACAGAGCAAGACTGCAATCATCAACAGGAGAACACCCCGATGTTCAAATCCATCCTCGTTCCGGTCGATATTTCAGAACCTGAACTGGCCAAGGCTGCGTTTGACGCCGCCGTCGAACTCGCCAACGCATCGGGCGGCAAGGTCCGGCTGATCAGCGTGCGCTCTTTGATGCCGGTGACCTACATGGAGTATGTGCCCGCCGATTTCGACGTGAATGCCAAGGCGGAAGCCGAGGCGGAACTCAAGGCGCTATCGTCGGGGTTGGCATTGCCGCCAGGCAGCGTCAGCACGGTGGTCAGGCTTGGCTCGGTCTATGGCGAAGTCCTCAACGAAGCCAAGGCATGCGGAGCCGACCTGATCGTGGTTGGCTCTCACCGGCCCAGCATGGCGACATATCTGATCGGTTCGAATGCCAAGACCATCGTGCGGCATGCGACCTGTTCGGTGCTGGTGATCAGGTAGCGTTTCCCGGCACATCCGGCATGAGATGGGCCGGCACCTCGCCGGTCTTCAGGCTGATCGGACGATTGAGCCGGATCAGTGGAACCATCTGCCACATCGCGACGCCACCAATGACGAGCCCGATCCAGACCGCACCCATCACCCCTTCGGTGTAGGCGCGCCAGCTGAAAACTGCCATCGTCGCTACAGCAATCACGGCCACGACCGAAAACGCCACCCAGACCGCGGGAGGCTTGCCGGCGAGAAAGCGGGCAGTCGGGTTGGCTGCGGCGATAGCCTGGCTGAGCGCCGTGATGAAATCAACGTAGCGCTTGCCGCCACGTTCGACCTCGACCATCGAACGCCACGAGGTGTCGCCAATCGTGATGGTCTTGCCGTTCTTCAGACGGAGCTGCGTGACATAGCCTGTCGATGCGATGTTGCCGGGCTTGAAGGTAAAGCGCACCTGCTCGACCTCCCCCAGCTGGACACGGACGACATGGCGTGTCGAGTCCATCTCCAGCACACTGTCCTCCAGGCGATAAACCACACCGACACCGACGGGGCGTGGGCGCTGTTCATAAGACGGCCAGGAATGGGTGTCGTCGTCGCTGGGTGGGCTCTGTGCGGGTAGCATGTTGGGGGTGTAAGGTGCCATGCTGTCTGGCGCAAGCGATTGCAATCATCGTGCTGCATCCAATCCGGCAGGCTTGGTGTATCCGGAACACTTCCCTGTCCGGAACCGTTCCCGATCAGCCAAAAGGACATTTCTCATGCTGACGCGCCGTGCCATGTTTCCGCTGCTGACGTTGGTCGCCTTTCAGGCAGCATGTTCGCCGCTGGCCACATTCGACGCGGTTGCGGGGCGCGATGAAGGCGGTGGGGCATCTGCCAAGGGGCTGGCGTTCGGGCCGCACCCGCGCCACCGCCTCGATATTTACGCACCTGCCGGCACTGCCAGCGGTGCCAGGCTGCCGGTTGTGATGTTCATCTATGGCGGCTCGTGGCGTATGGGTGCCCGCGAAGAATACGGCTTTGTTGGCTCGGCGCTGGCCTCGCGCGGCCTTGTGACCGTGATCGCAGATTATCGGTTAGTGCCGGAGGTCAGGTTCCCGGATTTTCTCGATGATGGCGCGTTGGCACTGGCCTGGGTGCGGGACAATATCGCAAACCATGGCGGTGATCCGGGTCGCATCGGACTGGCGGGGCATTCGGCTGGTGCCTACAACGCGGTGATGCTGGCGCTGGACACGCAGCATCTGCGCAAGGCTGGTGTCGATCCGCGACTGATCAAGGCCGTTGTTGGCATCTCAGGACCCTATGATTTCTTCCCCTGGAGTTCTGCTGACGCAGAGGCGGCATTCGCGACGTGGCCAAACCCCAAGGCAACCCAGCCGATCAATTTCGCGCGGCGCAATGCGCCACCGATGCTTCTGGTGAGCGGTGCCGATGACCGCACCGTGAAGCCAACAAACACCACGGCAATGGCAGCGCGGCTGACAGCGCAGGGGGCATCTGCCAGCACGCGGCTCTATCCCGGTCTCGGCCATATCGACATTCTCACCGGCATGTCGCGGCTGTTGCGCCAGCGCGGCACGGCGCTTGATGACATGGATGCATTCTTCAAGGCGAGGCTGTGAGGGCGCGCTGCTGAGAAGACGATGATGAATTGGCGCAATAGATCATCCCGCATTGAGATGGAATCCATCTCAATGCGGGATGATCGATCATAAAAAGATAGAGCATTGCGTACTCACAAAACCGGTACCCACTTTTGTGCGCAAGGCTCTATAGCCCGGCTTGGGCTCAGCCTGCTCTATGGCGCTGCCGGTTTTGCTCATCTTGCATGGCCGGAGCCGTTCATAAAGATCATACCTGCAGTTGTGCCGTGGCCTGAGGCGGTGGTCCTGTTCACGGGGTTAGCAGAGCTGTCTGGTGCGGTTGGGCTACAAGTGCCACGTCTCAGGCGCGCCGCTGGGCTCATGCTGGCGCTGTATGCGCTCGCCGTCTGGCCAGCAAATGTTACGCACGCGCTGAATGGCATCGAGATCGGCTTTCTGCCGACAAGCTGGTGGTATCATGGCCCAAGGCTGGCGTTTCAGCCGGTGCTGGTCTGGCTCGCGCTGTTCGCAGGTGGCTGGCTACCGCGACAGCGTCCCGATCGCGTGCAAGTCCTCCAAACATGAGTGGATAAATGCGCTGACCGAGTGCGAGCGCCGCTGACAG
>JBOFFB010000622.1:0-4250 GCA_051648385.1 Allobosea sp. | reverse complement strand
GCACGTTTCCGTGTTTTCGGGGGCAGTGTCAGAATTAGATCGATCTACGCTGTTCCCCGCACTGGCGAACCGCCATGTGCGAATATACATTCGGGTTGCGAGACAAGTGAGCGAGCTGCCTGACTTTGATGACGATGTCGAAAAAATCTGATGGTGCTGCCTGTGGTTCTGCGAGCACCGTGACCTTGCCGTGTGTCATGTCCAACCGCCCGCGCGACACCAAGGGCGGCGGGTCGGGAACAGCTGTCATCACACGCACAAAGACCCAGACAAAAAAGCCCAACCTCTATCGCGTTCTGCTTCTCAACGATGATTACACACCGATGGAATTCGTGATCCATGTTCTCGAGAGGTTCTTCAACAAGACACGTGACGAGGCCACCCAAATCATGTTGCATGTGCATCACAATGGTGTCGGTGAGTGCGGCGTGTTCACTTACGAAATCGCGGAAACGAAAGTCACGAATGTGATGGATTTCGCCCGCAAACACTCACATCCGCTGCAATGCGTCATGGAAAAGAACTAGGAGCGCCCAATGCCGAGTTTTTCGCGCAGTCTTGAACAGGCGTTGCACCGGGCTCTTGCTCTCGCCAACGAGCGTCGCCACGAGTACGCCACGCTGGAACATCTGCTTCTGGCGCTGGTCGATGATCAGGATGCGGCAGCAGTGATGCGCGCATGCAGCGTCGATCTGGAATTGCTCAAGCGAAACCTCGTCGACTATGTCGAGACCGAACTGAACAATCTGATCCACGAAGGTCGCGATGACGCCAAGCCGACGGCAGGCTTCCAGCGCGTGATTCAACGCGCTGTGATCCATGTCCAGTCATCGGGCCGCGAAGAGGTGACCGGGGCCAATGTGCTGGTCGCCATCTTTGCCGAACGCGAAAGCCACGCCGCATATTTCCTGCAGGAACAGGACATGACCCGCTACGATGCGGTGAACTACATCAGCCATGGCATAGCCAAGCGCCCCGGCGCGTCGGAAGCAAGGCCTGTCAGGGGCGCAGAAGATGAGAATGAGGGTCGCGAGAAGCGCGAAGAGCCCGGCTCGGACAATGGCGATGACAAAAAGAAGAAAAAGGAAGGCGCACTAGACAGTTACTGCGTCAATCTCAACCTCAAGGCGAGGGATGGCAAGATCGATCCGCTGATCGGTCGCGAGACGGAAGTGCAGCGCACGATCCAGATCCTGTGCCGCCGCCAGAAGAACAATCCACTGCTTGTGGGAGACCCCGGCGTCGGCAAGACGGCAATTGCTGAAGGCCTTGCCCGCAAGATCATCATGGGCCAGGTGCCCGAAGTGCTCGCCGACGCGACCGTGTTCTCGCTCGACATGGGCACGCTGCTGGCCGGGACACGCTATCGCGGCGATTTCGAGGAACGCCTCAAGCAGGTCATCAAAGAGATCGAGGCGCATCCCAAGGCGATCATGTTCATCGACGAAATCCACACCGTGATCGGTGCCGGGGCGACGTCGGGCGGTGCGATGGACGCTTCCAATCTCCTGAAGCCCGCCTTGTCCGGCGGCACGCTGCGCTGCATCGGCTCGACGACCTACAAGGAATACCGCCAGTATTTCGAGAAGGATCGGGCACTCGTTCGTCGCTTCCAGAAGATCGACGTCAACGAGCCCTCGATCCCGGATACCATCGAAATCCTCAAGGGCCTGAAGCCGTATTTCGAGGAGTTCCACAAGCTCCGGTACACTGCCGATGCCATCAAGGCCGCCGTGGAGCTTTCAGCCCGCTACATCAACGACCGCAAGTTGCCGGACAAGGCGATCGACGTGATCGACGAGACGGGCGCTTCCCAGATGCTGCTGCCGGAAAGCCGCCGCAAGAAGACCATTGGCGTCAAGGAGATCGAGATCACCATCTCGACCATGGCGCGCATCCCGCCGAAGACCGTGTCGAAGAACGATGCGGAGGTGCTGGAGCACATGGAAACGACGCTGCGCCGCGTCGTCTATGGCCAGGAAGCAGCGATCACGTCGCTCTCGGCTTCGATCAAACTGGCACGGGCAGGCCTGCGCGAGCCGGAGAAGCCCATCGGTTGCTACCTGTTCGCGGGGCCTACCGGCGTTGGCAAGACAGAGGTTGCCAAGCAACTTGCCAAGGTCCTCGGCGTCGAGATGCTGCGCTTTGACATGTCGGAGTATATGGAACGCCACACGATCAGCCGTCTGATTGGCGCGCCTCCCGGCTATGTTGGCTTCGACCAGGGCGGGTTGTTGACCGATGGCATCGACCAGAACCCGTACTGCGTGCTCCTGCTTGACGAGATCGAGAAGGCGCATCCGGATCTGTTCAACATCCTGTTGCAGATCATGGATCACGGCAAGCTGACCGACCACAACGGCAAGCAGGTGGACTTCCGCAATGTCATCCTGATCATGACATCGAATGCTGGTGCCGCCGACATGGCACGTCCGGCTTACGGCTTTACCCGCACCAAGCGCGAAGGTGACGACATGGAAGCCATCAGCCGCATGTTTGCGCCTGAATTCCGGAACCGCCTCGACGCCGTGATCTCGTTCGCTCATCTGCCAAAGCAGGTCATTCGCCAGGTCGTCGACAAGTTCATCGCGCAACTCGAAGCCCAGTTGGCCGACCGTGCCGTGACGATCGAGTTGACCGACGAAGCGCGCGAGTGGCTGGCCGAAAATGGCTATGACGAGCAGATGGGTGCCCGGCCGATGGGTCGCCTCATCCAGCAGACTATCAAGACACCGCTGGCGGACGAGGTGTTGTTCGGTCGCTTGAAGAATGGCGGCGCAGTGCGGGTCGTGGTCGTCGCATCCGCAACGACTGGCCTCAAAGTTCTGGGCTTCGAGTTTCCGGAAGGGCCAATCACGCCAAAGCCTGAGAAAGATGTGCGTGACGCTGCCAAGACACGGGCCAAGGGCGGGCCAAAATCTGCCAAGGCATCAGCCAAACCAAAGGTATCCAGGAAGAAGGACCCGGGTTCTGACATGGCGAAGTTCTTGCCACCGCCGTCAAATCCTGACAAAGCACGCGGTAGCGGGGTCAGAACGGTGCCAAAGGTGCCGTTGACCAAGGAGTGATGCCAAAGGGGGCATGCGTTGAGTCAGGATGCGGCTGAGCAGGGGCAGGTGGCCGCCCCGATCAAGCAAAAGTTGAGCTGGGGCGAAAAGCGGGACCGCCGCCGCAAGCGCCGCAAGGTCTTCGAGGAAGTGCTTGGCTGGATTCTGGTGCCAGCGCTCATCTACGTGGCTTATCTGATCTTCAATGCTGTCGGTGGTATTCCCAAGGAACTGAGTGAATTTGCTGCAGAGGTTTTTGCGACCGTGACGGGTGGCAGGCTTTAGGGCGTCATTCTCGCCGAAACGTGCGGACTTTTTGGAATGACGTCATGCGCGTCAGGCAGATGAAAGCTCGCTGCCTGCCTGATATGGTTTGTCAGTGTTGATCGCTCCAGAAACTCTATCTGAACGAAGCCCATTTTGGGCGGGCGTGAAGCAGGCTGCGGGCTTGCCCTCGATTGTGCTGATGGCATCGTTGATCGGGGTGGGTGGCCTGACGCGCGACATCGGGTATCCGATGTTGGCTGGCGTGCTTTCCACCATGCTCATCTGGGCCGGTCCAGCGCAGGTGCTGTTGTTTGGCTCGCTGGCTGCGGGGGCGTCCTTGCCGGCAATAGCCATCGCCGTGTGCCTATCCTCAATCCGCTTTTTCCCAATGACAGTGTCGCTGATGCCGCTCCTGCGCGGACCGAATGTCGGTACGCTGAAGCTGATTTTCGCGGCCCATTTCGTTGCGGTCACGGCATGGACGGAGGGCAGGCGGCTCTTGCCGGGATTGCAGCCGGAACAGCGCTATCCATTCTTCCTTGGCTTTGCGATGATGGTCATGATGGCGGCTGCGGCGGCAACGGGTGCGGGCTATTACCTGATTGCGGCACTGCCAGCGGCATTCGCGGCGGCGCTCCTGTTCACCACACCCATGTTTTTCACGCTGTCACTGGTGGCAGGGTCGCGCACATGGGCTGACTGGAGCGCACTCTTGTTCGGCTTTGCCCTCGCACCAGTCTCGACCTATTTCGCCGGGCAGGACTTCGATCTCCTGTTCGTCGGGTTGATCGGTGGAAGCGCGGCCTACTTGATTCACCGTTCGCGGAGGACTGGCTGATGCTGGCTTCGCTCGAGCAGGCCAGTGGGGGGCTATGGCCCTATCTGGTGGTCATCCTGATTGGTTTTCTGCCGACGGAAATATGGCGCGTCGCGGGC
>JBOFFB010000621.1:0-2906 GCA_051648385.1 Allobosea sp. | reverse complement strand
GGCCCACCACGCCGCCCGCCGGGCCCGACAGGATCGCGTCCTTGCCCTGGAACAGGTTGGCGGCGGTGAGCCCGCCCGATGACATCATGAACATCAGGCGGGCGCCGGAGCGCTCGACATCAAGCTCGCGCGCCACCTGAGCCACGTAGCGGCTGAGAATCGGCGAGAGATAGGCGTCGACCACGGTGGTGTCACCGCGCCCGACCAGCTTGATCAGCGGTGAAACTTCGTGGCTGACGGAAACTTGCGGAAAGCCGATCTCGCGGGCGATTTTCGCAACCTGCGCCTCGTGCTCGGGAAAGCGGAAGGCGTGCATGAAGGCGATGGCCACTGCGCGGTAGCCGTTTTCGTAGGCAGCCTGCAAGTCGTAGCGCACCTGTTTCAAGTCCGGTGTCTGCTCGACGATGCCATCAGACAGCACGCGCTCACCCACCTCGATCACCTGGTCGTAAAGCTGGTCCGGCTTGATGATCTTCTTGGCGAAAATCTTCGGGCGCGCCTGATAGCCGATGCGCAGCGCGTCGCGGAAGCCCTTGGTGATGACCAGCAGCGTCGGCTCGCCTTTGCGCTCCAGCAGCGCATTGGTGGCAACAGTGGTGCCCATGCGGACTTCGCCGACGAGGCCCGCTGGGATCGGGTCACGCGCTTTCAGGCCCAGCAGGGTGCGGATGCCATGGACGGCAGCATCGGTGTAGGCCTCGGGGTTCTCGGACAGCACCTTGCGGGCGTGCAGCTTGCCGGCCGGGTCACGCCCGATCACGTCAGTGAATGTGCCGCCACGGTCGATCCAGAAATCCCAGCGCTGCGCAGATGACATTCTGACAATCCCTATCCAGCAGTGTCATCACCGGCCTTGTGCCGGTGATCTCGGCGCGGAAAATGTTGGCTTTCCGAACCTTATCGCCTTGCCGTATCGAGATGACCGCCACAAGGGCGGTCATGACACTCAGGCAGTTAGACGTCTTTCAATTACAAAATGTCGATAAATTGTCAATATGACATTACCCTCTTGCCGCGCGGGCGAATGTGGCCTGAAATGAACCCAAGGCCCGGACGATCCGGAACCAATCGGCAGAGAGGACTTTCACATGCTTCAGCGCAGGACATTCTTGAGCGCTACCTTCGGCATCGCCCTTGCGGTGACTGCCACATCGGCCATGGCGCAGACAAAATGGGATATGCCGACGCCCTACGCCGACGGCAACTTCCACACGGTGAATGTGCGGGCTTTTGCCGCCGATGTCGAGAAAGCCACGGCCGGCAAATTGGCCATCACGGTGCACTCCAACGCATCGCTGCTGAAGCTGCCGGAGATCAAGCGCGGCGTGCAGACCGGACAGGTGCAGATCGGCGAGACGTTGATCTCGACGCTCGGCAATGAAGACGCGATGTTCGCGTTCGATTCCGTGCCCGGCCTTGCCACAAGCTATGCCGCGTCGCGCAAGCTCTACAATGCTGCGCGCCCGCAGGTCGAAGCGCGTTTCGCCAAGCAGGGGTTGATGATGCTCTACTCGGTGGCATGGCCGCCGCAGGGCATCTACGCCAAGAAAGAGTTGGCCTCGCTCGCTGACCTGAAGGGTGCCAAGTTCCGCGCCTACAACCCGGCAACAGCACGTTTTGCCGACTTGATGGGCGCTTCGCCGATCACGGTGCAGGCGGCTGAAATCGCGCAGGCTTTCCGCACGGGCGTGGCCGAAAGCATGATCTCGTCGGGTGCGACCGGCGTTGATACGCAGGCTTGGGACTATCTCACGCACTATTACGACCTTTCGGCGTTCCTGCCGCAGAACGTCGTGGTGGTGAACAAGGCCGCATTCGATGCGCAGCCCGCCGATGTGCGCGCCGCCATCCTTGCCGCCGCCAAGGCGGCCGAGGAGCGCGGCTGGGCACAATCGGCGGCGCTCAACGAGGGCTACAAGAAGACCATGGCCGAGAAGGGCATGAAGGTGCTGCCGCCGCCCGCAGCCATGCTTGCTGACGTGCAGCGCATCGGGGCCACCATGGCCACTGAATGGGCCGCCCGTGCCGGTGCCGATGGTGCAGCAGTCATCGAGGCCTACCGGAAGTAAGTCTGGACACACTTTCGTCATCCTGGCATCCGCCGGGATGACGAGACCTGTCTTGCGAACTATCTATATCCAATGAACTGCCGCACCTTCATTGCCTTCGCCCTCGTTGCTTCACCGGCATTCGCGCAGACTGCGCCAGAGCGCGCCACCATGTCTGTGCGCGAAGCGCATGAGCGTGCCACGGCAAAGAGCGTCATTCTCGTCGACATCCGCCGCCCTGACGAATGGGCCGACACGGGTGTCGCGGAAGGCGCGATCAAACTCGACATGACGTCACCCGTCTTCGAGGCGCGCCTCGCCAGTTTGCGCGCGGAGAACCCCGGCAAGCCCATCGCCATCATCTGCCGCACGGCGAACCGCACCCGCCATGTGCAGGAGGTTCTCGGCAAGCGCGGCTGGACCAACATCATCGACGTGCGCGGCGGCATGCTGGGCGATGGTCGCAACAAGGGCTGGCTCGATGAAGGACTGCCTGTCGGGAAGTGAGTTTGTTTTCCAGGGGTCGCGCCGATCTTGCGGACCTGTTCAACTCTTCAACAAGTCCGGTCGCCGCTCGCGCGTGATCCGCATGGCCTCCGCCCGCCGCCACTTGGCGATTTCGGCGTGATTGCCGCCCACCAGCACATCGGGGATGGCGCGGCCCTCCCAGTCGCGGGGGCGCGTGTAGTGCGGGTATTCGAGCAGGCCACCCTCGAAGCTTTCCTCGTCGCCCGAGTGGCTCTTGCCCATCACGCCGGGGATCAGCCGCACGCAGGCGTCGAGCAGCACCATCGCCGCGATCTCGCCGCCTGAGAGCACGTAGTCGCCGATCGAGACTTCTTCGAGGTTGCGGCCATC
>JBOFFB010000620.1:0-3748 GCA_051648385.1 Allobosea sp. | reverse complement strand
CGATTCGTGCGCCATTCTTCAGCCGCCGCAGTTCCGCCTGTGCCTTGTCATGATGACCGTCCATGACCGCGTGACACCATGAGCCGGTGTGCAATTCCACGACCGGCGCGCCAAGCTTTGCCGACATTGCGATGGGTGCTTCGTCTGCTTCGATGAACAGCGACACACGGCACCCGGCCGCTTTCAGACGTGCAATCGCTGGCATCAGCTGTTTTTCCTGCCCGACCACATCGAGCCCACCTTCAGTGGTGCGCTCCTCGCGCTTTTCCGGCACCAGACAAGCTGCGTGAGGCTTGAGACGCTCGGCCAGCGCGATCATTTCGCCCGTCGCACCCATCTCGAAGTTGAGCGGCACTGTGAGTTCGCGCGCCAGCCTCTCCATGTCATCGTCGCGGATATGCCGCCGGTCCTCGCGCAGATGTGCTGTGATGCCGTCCGCGCCAGCCGCCACCGCAAGATGCGCCGCCCGCACCGGGTCAGGCAAGCGCCCGCCGCGCGCGTTGCGCACAGTTGCCGCATGGTCGATGTTGACGCCAAGCCGGATCATTCAGTGCCCCTCAACCCAAGTTTGCGGCCAGAGACAACCGCCCGCAATCTGGATTGTCTAGTTGAGTTGGAACTCGCAGGGAAGCGAGCGGTTGTCGCGGTCCGCCTCAACCGCGCCGCTACTCGTAGAAGACACCGAAGTACACCGCCCTGCCCCGCTCGCCCTCGTGCAGGCAGATGAAACGTTGCCGCTTGCTGCCGGACTGGTCTGTCACCCGCGCAAAGCCGACATACTCGACAGATACGGCCTGGCTGCCGACCTTGTCGTCGAAGCGGTTGGTGGTCAGCGTGTCGCCGCGCTCGATCTGGACGCGGGACAGCGTACCACCCTGCTTCTTGCTGAAAGCCACGGCAAAGCGCTCGCAGGCCGCAAGCTGATCATTCTGGGCCATGGCCGGTGCGCCAAAGCCCAGAAAGACAGCGGCCATCCATGCGGCAAAACGGATCACGCTCAGCGTGCCCGGAAAACCAGCGGAAACTCTTCGGGCTTCACAACCTTGCCGTCGCATTCCTTCTTCTCGCGGTACTCGAGCAGGCGGAACCCGCCCTCGGCTGTCACCCTGTAGCGTTCGAGCACACCGCAATCACCCATCGAGCGCCCAAGCGAGATGCTCTGCACTGTCCGGGCGCGCACATCCCATTTGGCGTTGAGCAGCACGCCCGGCTCGTTGGTGCGCTTGTGGCCCTTCGGACCCTCGAAGGTCAGGAACTTGTGCTCCTTGCCGGGTGCCGGCGTGTAGACCAGAGCGAAGACCGAACTGGCCTGATAGGCGAAGGATTGGCAGGGGATCTCCCAGATGGCGGATTCCTCGGTCATGTCGAAGCCGATGACCTCACCGTTCATCATCCGGTCCTCGCAACCGAACTGCTTCTTGGCGGATTGCTTGAGCTCACGGGCCACGAGTTGCTTGTCGACCTTCCCGCGCTGGAAAATGCCCTTGTGATCGTCTGCGGTGGCAGCGGGCGCGGCAGCAACGGCAGGGGCAGCAGCAGGCCGTGCCGGAGCCGGAGCAGCGGCAGGTGCCGTAGCTGCCCGCGCCGGAGCGGGCATCGGCAGCGGCTCACCCCAGCAGCCCGCTCCACCTTCCACCGACATCCGGAAGACGGGCCGGCCCTTCATGATGAAGCTCATGGTGCCGCTTTCGATCCCGATGGACTCGCCCTCGAGCTCACTCAGTTTGAGTTCCATCACCACGAACTCGTCCTCGTCCGGCATCTTGTAGAGCTGGTATTCGAAAAGATTGAAGCCGTTATTCTTGCCGCCCGTGGCGACGCGCCTGATGATCACATCCTGCCCGGCGATTCTGATGCGTGCGGTCTGGCGCGCATTGTTGCGACCATAGAGCTGCTCGATGAAGGCATATGCAAACTCGTCGGTGTCAGGGTTTTTTTTCGCTTGCCAAATCCCCACCGAACAACCCTTCGAGCGATCAATGTCTTTTTTGGCAAACAGTTTGACGTCGATGGGAGCGGGGGCAGCCGGTGCCGTCTGGGCCAGTGCAGGCAACCCGACAAAGGTAAATGCGAGACCAAATGCGCCGGATAGGGCGCTGCGCGCTGAAAACATCTGAAAAATCCCCCAACCAAAATAATCCAGGAAAATCTGGTGCGACCAGGATTTCCGGAATCTTACTCGGCAAATCTACACGACTGACCAAGGAGATGAAGCGAAATCATGTCGCCTTCCGCAGGCGCAACGGTGCGATTGCACACATCCTCACCGCCACGTGACTGGCAATGAGTACGCACAGGCTTTTGCCAAGCGGCGGCGTACCGTATCTGGTATCCACGCTCATCACGGGAGATCGAACTTGTATCCATGGACTGACAGGGCTGGCCGCTTCTCAGGCTTGAAGAGCGTGGTGCTTGCTGCCTGCTGCGTGCCAATGCTGCTGCTTGTCGCCAAGGCATTTGGCGGAATGCTTGGCTCGAAGCCACTGACTTATGCCATCCATGATACCGGAGATTGGGCTGTCAGGTTCCTGCTGATTTCATTGCTGGTGACGCCACTGCGCAGCATTGCCAACTGGCCCAAGCTGATCATTGTCAGGCGCTTGCTGGGGTTGACTGCGCTGGCTTACGTGCTGGTTCATTTTTCGCTCTACGTCGTCGAGCAGCGCTATGATGCGGTGAAAGTCGTCAGCGAGATCGTGCTGCGCATTTATCTGACCATCGGGTTTGTCGCCATTCTTGGTCTGGTGGCCCTTGGCGTCACCTCCACAGATGGCATGATCAGGCGACTTGGCTCGGTGCGCTGGAACAGGCTGCACGCAATGATCTATGCGATTGCCGTGCTCGCGCTGCTGCACTTCTTCCTGCAATCGAAGGTGGACGTGACACAACCCGTGCTGATGACGGGGCTTTTTGCATGGCTGATGGGATACCGCACGCTCAAGAAGCGTGGCTTTGCCATCGGCGTTGGCATGCTGGTCGCGCTGGCGGTGGCTGCTGGCCTGGCCACGGCATTGGTCGAGGCGGGCTGGTATGCCGCACGGACCGGCGTGATGGCATCGCGGGTGCTGGAAGCCAACCTTGATTTCAGCTTCAACATCCGCCCGGCATGGTGGGTGCTATGGGCGGCGCTGACCATGCCACTGATCCTGCTCTGGCGCGGGCGCGGCCAAACGGCGCGGCGCGGTAACGCAAGCGGCGCTGGCAGCGAAATCCCAGTTGCGGCATCTTCGCCCTCACAACATCCTGCCTGAAAGGGAAACTCAATGTCGATCTTCAGCAAGCCGAAACCCACCGAAACCTTCCCGTTCCAGCGCACGGATGCGGAATGGCGGCACCTGCTGACCTCCGAGCAATACGACGTGCTGCGTGGCCATGGCACCGAGCGGGCCGGCAGCTGTGCCCTGAACTTCGAAAAGCGCCCAGGCACCTTCGCCTGTGCCGGGTGCGGGCAGGATCTCTTTGTGGGCGGTCGCAAGTTCGAGAGTGGCACGGGTTGGCCGAGCTTTAACGATCCGGTTCCAGGCTCCGTCGGCACCACCGTCGACCGCAGCTGGGGCATGACGCGCACCGAGGTGCACTGCGCCAATTGCGGCGGTCATCTTGGTCATATCTTTCCAGACGGGCCCCCGCCAACGGGCTTGCGCTACTGCATCAATGGGGTCGCGCTGGACTTCAAGCCGCAGGAGTAGACCCGCAGCTAGCCGGCTGATTGCCATCCTTGCCTTATGAGGGCTCGGGGTGTATCAGC
>JBOFFB010000619.1:0-4917 GCA_051648385.1 Allobosea sp. | reverse complement strand
GTGTTGAGGTCAGCGGTTTCGAAAGGTCCGATGACGCCCCAGCGCAGTCCCAAGCCTTCACGAACCACCGTATCAAGACCCTCGACCCCGATAACCCCGTCACGAACCAGGCAATAGGCTTCCCGAAGCATCGCCCCCTGCAGCCGGTTGAAAACAAAACCTTCGATCTCGCGTGCCACAAGGACCGGCCTCATGCCACACAGGCTCAGGCGCAAGCGGCAATCCTCCACCACCTTGGCATCGGTGAAGGGCGCAGGCACGAGTTCAACGACCGGGATCAGGAATGGTGGATTGCCCGGATGGACGACAAGGCAACGCGAACGTGCAGCGCCCGTAGGTGCGAAAGCAGACGCTGTGATCGCCGACGAGGACGAAGCCAGCACAGCATCGGGCGGCGCCAGACGGGCGAATGTGACAAACAGCTCTTGCTTGATGTCCAGTCTCTCGGGTGCATTTTCCTGCACGTGCACCACCTCGGTCAGGGCTTCTGCAAGCTCCGCAACGATTGTGATCCGCTTGGACAGCAGGTCTGGCGCTTCGTCCAGAAGTCCTGCTTCTGCCAGAGCCCGGAGGCGCTGCCAGACTTCGGCTGGGGCCTGCTCGCGCCGCTGCGGATCCGGATCCTGCAGGCGCACAGCCAGTCCGCCACGAGCGAAAACGATGGCCCAGGCAACCCCAATCGAACCCGCACCGATCACGGCAACCGGACGCTCACCCGAGCCCATCATGAGCCAGCAACCTCCGCGACCGCATGATCACGGGCATAGGCTGCGACCTCCCCATGGGTGGCGAACCAGACCCCCGGCCTCGACTGAGCATGGCGGATCAATTCATCGAGGATCCATATCCGCGAACGGTACCCGATGACAAATGGATGCATCACCAGCTGAAACACGGTTCCCTCATCATAAGCAGCGTCGAACTCGCGCCGGAAAATATCAAGCACGTCGGCAGGCGCCGTGTAGGGGCGGGTTGCGGGGTTGCGATTGAACAGGAAATACACCGCATCATCACGCAGCCACTCCACCGGTACCTCGACGACACCCGTCGGCACGCCATCAAGCATGAGCTCATAGGGTTCTTCATCTGCCATCAGGGATGAGTCATAGAGCAGACCCATTTCCTGGACGATGCGAACCGTATGTGGCGATGTATCCCAGTTGGCGGAGCGCAGCCCCAGCGGCTGCTGACCCGAGAGCCGTGCCAGCGTGTCACGGGCGCGCAGCATGAGTTCACGCTCGACCTCGTAGCTCAGCAGCGAGTTGTTCTCGTGAATCCAGCCATGCACCCCGATCTCGTGACCAGCAGCAGCAATACGGCGTGGTTCTTCCGGATCGATCAGTGCCGAAACAGCGGGGATGAAAAACGTCGCAGGAACGTCATGGCGCTTCAGCAATGCCAGAATCCGCGGCACGCCAACACGGCGACCGAATTCTCCCCAGGCCAGCCGCCCCATGGCTTGCCCACCCTGGCCCATTTCGAAGGTCTCGTGGTCGGCATCGAATGACAACGCGACTGCACAACGGGCTCCATCCTTCCAGGCCGACGGTCGCAGGCGGCGACCGGCACGCACCCGCCCGACCAGTGAACGCCAATGCGTCTCCGGCCACAAGTGAGGTGGATCGACCGGGAGGCTCACCCTGCTTCCCTCAAGGCCAGCATCCGCTGAAAGGCTGGCCGTGTCGTGGTCGCAGCATACCATGCGGCCACCGCAGGGTACGCCGTCAAAGCATCGGGTACTGCCCTGAGATAGAAGGCGGCACAGGCCACATTGAGATCGGCAACCGTGAAACGCCCTCCGACCAGGTATCCAGCGCCCTGTGTCAATGCGAAATTCAAGGCTCCAAGTGGTCGCGCCAGGCTTGCCAGCGCAAGGTCGCGCTTGTCCGCATCACGATGAGCTTCGGGCAGATTGATCGTCTGCACCACCACTTCATGGGTGAAAGGTTCAAACTCCGTCGCGGTCCACAAGGTCCATTGGGTCATCAGAGCGTCTTCACCAACGCCGCGCGGGCCAAAACCGCCAGCAGCCCCGTATTTGCGAGCCAGATGCAGATTGATGGCCAGCGACTCGGAAACAAGCAGACCGTCATCATCAATGGCCGGGACGCGGCCCATTGGATTGAGTGCCAGAAAGGACGCGGTTTGTGTGTCGCCTTCTTGCGGCACCAGTTTCTGGTGCTGGTAAACCAGTGCCAGTTCCTCGGCCATCCAGAGCACACGTGATGTCCGGGTGCGGGCCATGCCATAAATCGTCAATTTCATGTCCGGAGTCTTGGTCATGTCTGGAGCCTTGGGGTCAGGGTCGCGACGGACTGCATCATCGCTTTGCCGCTGTTTTCTCCGCAGGCGCAACTTCGGTGGCATGCTTTTTCTTGTAGGCGCGCCATGTCGTGGCCCAATAGGCAGGGTCATCCAGCTGCGCGCCCTTGATCGGATGGATGGCAGCATTGTGAGGCGCGTTCCGAACCAGATCGGGGTCCGTGCGGGCCTCGTCGCATGCCTTGGCCAAGGCTGCGATCCAGTAGTCGATATCTTCCTTTGACCAAAGCTCGCCAGGCTCTGGCGTGAACGGCTCTGGCACAACCCACGGCTCGTGACTGAGCCATGGACTATCGACGCCATAGTCGGTCATGCGGGCACCGATCTCGACGATGCCGATGCCGGTTTCCTCCTTCAGTGGCCCAAGTCCATATCGGGTCATTTCAAGACGATGCATGGTCACCTGCGGCTGTGACTTGACCACACCGGGAATGGCCAGCAACTTCTTTTCCATGTAATTGTTTGCCAGAACCGCCAGATCCGAGGCTTCTGCAATGCCATCGCCGCCCATCGCTCGGGCCCAGGCGTACGCATAGAACACGACCTGCAGATTGCCGAGGTATTCGCGAACCTTTCCAACGCTCAGCTTGCGATCAGCGTCGATCCGGTAGCGCTTCTTTGCCTCGTCAAACAGCACCACCGGCTTTGGCAGGAACGGCGCAAGTTCGGCGCTGCAACCATAGGCGCCGACAGCCGGCCCGCCCCCACCTTTCGGCCCCCCGAAGGTCTTGTGCAGCATGAACATGCAGGCATCGAAGCCCAGTTCACGCGCCTTGATCTTGCTCATCACACCATTGAAATTGGCGTGATCATAAAATGCCAGTGCGCCGGCCTTCTTGACCAGTTTCACCCATTCCTTGATCTGCGGATTGTAGACACCCATGTCATCGGGGTTGTTGACCATCAAAGCCGCCGCGCGGTTCGACAATGCCGCTTTCAGGGCCTCGATGGAGGGGTAACCATTCTCCTCGAGTGGCAACGTGATGACATTGAACCCCGCGGCAGCTGCTGTGGCCTGGTTGCATGGGTGGGTCTGGATCGTGGAGATGATCTCGTTGCGCTGGCCAAGTTCGCCCTTCGCCTTGAAGTATTCCCGCGTGATGCAGGTGTGGGTGTAGGCCGCCCCGGCACCACCAGCCGCCTGAAAGACGAACTGGTCCATGCCCGATAGCTCGCGCAAAATCAGATCAAAGCGGTGCACGATTTCGAGAAGGCCCTGAATGGTCTCTTCGGGCTGATAGGGATGTACACTGGCCAGCTCGGGCCGAAGCGTCAGTTGGGTCGCAATGCGCGGATTGTATTTCATGGTGCAGGTGCCGAACAGATTCACCCCCATCATCCCATGCACCATCTGCGACAGATGCAGATAGTGGCGCAGCACGTCCGGCTCTGTCATCTCGGGCAATGCCGGTGGTGTCTTGCGGCGCATCGCGGCCGGAACAAGGCTTGCCGCTTTGCCGACAATCTTCTCGACCACGGCTTCCGGCGAGGAGAAGACGGCGCCACGGCGGCCTGCAACACCCATCTCCATCACGACGGGCTCGTTCCATCGGGCCTGGTGCACTTCGCGCGGCACAGGCAAGGGGACCGAAGCGTTACTCATCAGAGGATCTCCTTGAGAGCTGCGACCAGTCGGTCAATGTCGTCGGCACTGTGGCACTCGGTGATGGCAAAGAGCGCGCTTTGGCCAAGCTCGGGGAAATCCTTCGACAAGTCCTTGCCACCGAAGATGCCGCGTTTGAGCAGCGCCCTGTTGATCTTGGCCACAGTCATGCCCGTTCGGGAGACATCAACGACAAATTCCTTGAAGAAGCCGGAGGGCCACCGAACGGTGATACCTTTGATGGTGCCAAGTCGTTTTGCAGCGTAATGGGCACGCGCAATGATCAGTTCGCCGATCTCACGGAAGCCCTCCGGACCCATGAGCGACATGTAGACCGCATTCTGGATTGCGGTCAGATAAACCGAATTGCCGGTCCAGTCCTTGCCTTCTTCGCGCAGCCCGTATGACGATTGATGGAAAAGCGTCAGCCCGAAGCCGACTTCGCCAGAGTGGGTCGTGTCAGTGATGGAGATGTTGAGGGTTGGATACTCCCGTGCATAAACCTCTTCATCACGCGAGGCGATGAAGCCACCGATGCCGCCGCCGCCGCTCATGTGGACGCCAAGGGTCTGGATCGTGCCCACCACGATGTCAGCGCCATACTCTGATGGTGGCGCCAGCACACCGAGCGAAATTGGATCGACCCCGACGATCGTCAGCGCTCCCACCGCACGCGCCAACTGCGAGATCTCGGCCCCTTGGGTTTCGATCATGCCAAGATAGCCGGGATTCTCGATGTAGACGGCGGCCGTTTTCTTCGAAAGCCGTTTTTTGAGGTCCTTCAGATCAATCAGACCGCTCGTTGGATGATGCGCGATGGTCACGACCTTGATGTGGCGGGCCATCTCGACGGGCTCGCAGTATTGCCGGATGACGGACAGCCGCTCGGGGCAGATGTTGGCCGGCACCAGCACTTCCGAGCGTCCGGTAATGCGGGCCGCCATGCGCAGCGCATTCCCAGCAGCACAACCCCAAGAATAAACTGGCAGTCC
>JBOFFB010000618.1:0-2251 GCA_051648385.1 Allobosea sp. | reverse complement strand
CGGCCTCATGCTGACGGGCCCGGTGGATGTGACCAGGCTGGTGCTCAAGAAGGCGAAGATGGACATCAAGGACATCGACATCATCGAGCTCAACGAGGCCTTCGCCTCCGTCGTGCTGCGCTTCCAGCAGGCCTTCGACGTGAACCCCAAGATCCTGAACCCCAACGGTGGTGCCATCGCCATGGGCCACCCGCTCGGGGCCACGGGTGCCATGATCGTCGGCGCAGCGCTGGATGAGCTGGAGCGCACGGGCAAGCAGACCGCGCTGGTCACGCTGTGCGTCGCGGCAGGCATGGGCGTCGCGACGATCATCGAGAGGGTATGATCATCTTGACTATGTTGACTATCAGGAATAATCAGCCGCATAAAAGCGGAGGAATGTGCGATGCACAAGGGCACGACCAAGATCGGTTATAGGAACACAAATGGGCAAGTTGTAGAGCGATCTACAGGTCTGCCGGGAACCGATCACAACCAGACAGTCTACGCTTTAAGGTGCGAGCAGTGCGACACCGTGTATGGTGTGAACGGATCCGACATCCACAGACGGTTGTGTCCCAATTGCGGTGGGGGTCGGCCAGGTCTGCCACTTGATGACGGCGCTCAAGCTCAAGGCAGGCGCGCAGATGAGTGGGCTGTCGCCGACGCGAAGGCTCGCCTTTCGGAGTTGATCGACAAAGCCGTCAATTGTCCGCTCACCATCACGCGGAACGGCAAGCCCGTCGCAATTGTAGTTGGTGTTGAAGAATGGAAGCGGAGAACCAAACCGACAGGAACACTCGCCGAGTTCTTTCAGTCAGCCCCGGACGGTTTTCAAGAACTGCAGCTTGAACGGGCAGCGGATGAAGCCCGCCACGTCGAGCTGTGAGAGTACTCCTTGACACGAATGTTCTGTCAGAGCTCGTCCGTCCGCAAGCGGAGCAGCGACTTCTGAACTGGATCGATTCGATGGACGAGGACCAAACGTTCATCTCTGTGATCACAGTGGCTGAGATACGTTCCGGAATTGCGTCTTTGCCGCCAAGCCGCAAGCGCGACGCGCTAGACGCTTGGCTACGCTTTCAGTTGTTGGAGCGCTATCGTGACAGGATACTTCCCATCACCACACAGATCGCAGATCAATGGGGTGAGTTTGCTGGCCGTGCCAAGCGGGCCGGCAAGCCTTTGGGCGTGATGGATGGTTTTATTGCTGCGACAGCTGCTGTGAAAGGCCTTGTAGTTGCGACCCGCAATACCCGCGATTTTTCGACACTTGACGTATCTTGTTTCAACCCATGGCATGGCCCTGATCCAAAGTAAGAAAGGTCACTACGATGAACCTCACCAATTTCACCTTCGACACCGATGCCGACGGCATTGCCACGCTGACCTGGGACATGAAGGACCGGTCCATGAACGTCATCACCGTCGAGGTGATGGACGAGCTGGACAAGGTCATCGACCATGTCGCGACAACCGAAGCCATCAAGGGCTGCGTTATCACGTCGGGCAAGGAGGCCTTCTCGGGCGGCGCGGACTTGACCATGCTTCAGGCATCGGGCGCGGAATACGCCAAGCTTATGAAGTCCAAGGGCGCTGAAACCGCCAACCAGTTCCTGATGGACTCCTCCGCGCGCCTCAGCCGCATCTACCGCAAGCTGGAAACCTGCGGAAAGCCTTTCGCGGCTGCCGTGCACGGCACCTGCCTGGGTGGCGCGTTCGAGCTCGCGCTGTCCTGTCAGTTCCGTGTGCTGTCGGATGCGGACAAGACGCGCGTGGGCCTGCCCGAGGTAAAGGTCGGCCTCTTCCCCGGTGCGGGCGGCACCCAGCGCGTGGCGCGGCTCATGCAGACCGGCGATGCCTTGCAGATGCTGTTCAAGGGCGAGCAGATCAAGCCACCCGCCGCCAAGACCATGAACCTTGTCCACGCCGTCGCCCCGCGCGAGCAGATCGTGCAGCTCGCCAAAGACTGGCTGAAGGCCAACCCCGGTGCGAAGCAGCCGTGGGATGTGCAGGGCTTCAAGAACCCCTCCAACAAGGTCTATTCGCCGGCCGGCATGAACATCTGGCCGCCCGCCAATGCCATCGCGCGGCGCGAGACCATGGACAATTATCCGGCTGTGCGCGCCATCCTCTCCTCGGTCTACGAGGGCCTGCAACTGCCCATGGACCTCGCCCTCAGGGTCGAGTCGCGCTACTTCGCGAAAATCCTGAACTCGCAGGAGGCAGCCATGATGATCCGTTCGCTCTTCATGTCGAAAGGCGAACTGGA
>JBOFFB010000617.1:0-3503 GCA_051648385.1 Allobosea sp. | reverse complement strand
CCGTCTGCCGCCAGAGCGCGCGGTTGGCCTCGGCGTAGTTGGCGTGAGTCGAGTCACCCGGCAGGCCGAGCAGCAACGGCGGCACGCCGAAAGCCAGCGCGATCTCGCGGGCGGCGGCAGCCTTGGCCTCAATGAAATCCATCTCCTTGGGGCTGAGCGACAGCGGCTTCCAGTCAAGCCCGCCCTCGAGCAGCAGCGGCCGCCCGGCATTGCGCGAGCCCTGGAAGCTCTCCTCCAGCTCGGTTTTCAGCCGCTCGAACTGGCTGTCGGTCAGGCTCGCGCCCTCCGGCCCGGCATAGACCAGCGCGCCGGATGGCCGGGCCGCGTTATCCAGCAGCGCCTTGTTCCACGCGCCAGCGGCATTGTGGATATCAAGCGCCCGCGCTGCCGCTTCCATCGGCGGCATGCCGTAATGATCATCCAGCGGATGGAACATCGACAGGTGCAGAATCGGAGGAAGACCCTCGCTATCCTGCCGGAAGCGCACGCTTTCGCCACCAACGGTATAGTCATAAGCCTCGGCCCAGCCATCGCGGCCCGGCACAACGCGCATGCGGTCGGGGCGCAGCGCATGCAACTCGCGCACCTCGCCGTTCAGCGTCACGGCTTCGATGTAGGCATTTCCCGCGACAAGCAAGTGGCCATACACCGTCTCCAGGAACACCCCCGCCGCCTGCCGCGAATTGGGCCGCGCCAACAGCGCATGCAGCGGATGGTCCGGCATCTCACGCCCGCCGATCCGCACCGAAACGCTGACCTGCGCCGCGCTCTCGGCCACCAGCCGCACGCAACGATGCACGATGGCATTGGTCTGGTAGCCCTCGCGCGCCAACGCCGCATAGTCACGCGGCGTCCAGCGCGCCTGACCGTTGCCATGCCAGGCAATCAGCGGCGCAGTGCGCGAGCGCTTGGTTTCGGGCACGGGTGTTCGCACCGGCTGGTTGCGCCAGCGGGTCAGGAAGTCGAGCATAGTGGGGTGTCCTTTCGAGGGTCAAGGGAGGCAAGAGCCCCACCCTGCCCTCCCCGCAAGGCGGGGAGGGAACGGCAAAGATTCGTACAAATCGACCAAGAGCTCGTCAGAACATCCGCGCTACTGCAAGGTCCCTCCCCGCCGCGCGGGGAGGGCAGGGTGGAGCTCTTGTTTCACAACCCTCGCACCCTCGGACTACTCCGCACCCCCAGAGCCAGGTGCGTCACCGCCCAGACCAGCGCGTCCAGCCTGTCGGGCGAGCGGCCTGAGCTGAGGCCACCCGGTCCGAAATCGCACATTTCGTCTTCCAGCTCGGGCAGCGCGCCGACATGGCGCACTCGGCCACGGGCATAGAGCGCGGCCACGGGTTCGGCGCGCAGGTACTTGCCGCGGGTGGCGCGGACGGCCACCACGGGCAGCGTGTCATCGACCTGGTGCAGCACCGATGTCGCCATCTCGCCGCCCTGGTTGACCTCGACCACGATGCAGTCGGCCTGCCAGCGCTGGTAGAGCGCCGCTGCCCGCGCCGCCCATTCGGCGGGCTTGACGCGGGCAAGCGTGGCATCTTCCAGCACATGCACGATGCCGTCGCCGGTGATGCCGGCCACCACCAGCCCGCAGGCGTCGGCGTGGCGGCCTGACGAGGCCGGCGGATCGATGGCCACGCAGATGCGCGCCAGTGGCGGCACGATGCGGGTGCGCAGGCCCTCCAGCATGGCGCGGCTCCAGAGTGCGTCGGCGCGCTCGGTGATCATCTCGCCGTCGAGTTCCTGACGGCCCAACCGCGTGCCGCCATAAGCCTTGGCCATGGCGCTCAGAAAAGCCGGGGCCAGATTGAAGGCGTTGTCACGGGTACGGGCGCGGCTGATGGCCGTGTCCGCATCATTCAGCAGCGCCCTGAGCAGCGGCGTCGGGCGCGGTGTCGTGGTGGCGAGGCAGCGCGGGTGCGCGCCCAGCCTCAGGCCGAATTGCAGCATGTCCCACGTCTCGCTTGCATAGCGCCACTTGCCGATTTCGTCGCACCAGGCAGCTTCAAATTGCGGGCCGCGCAGGCTCTCGGGGTCTTCCGCCGAGAACACCTGTGCGATCGCACCGTTGGGCCAGGTCAGCCGCCTATTGCTCGGCTTCCATGTCGGCCGTTCGGTCTTGGCATGCACCGACAACAGGCCCGAGACGCCCTCGATCATGACATCGCGGACATCTGCAAATGTTTCGCCGACCAACGCGATGCGGCGGGCGGGCGCGGTCATAGGCTTCTCGCCCAAGGCCAGCGCCCTCACCCACTCGGCCCCTGCACGCGTCTTGCCAGCGCCGCGCCCGCCGATCATCAGCCAGGTGTGCCAGTCGCCCGGCGGCGGCAACTGATCGGCTCTGGCCCAGAACTGCCAGTCAGCCAGCCATAGACGCAATTCCTGAATCGGACGCTTTTCCAGCAGGGCTTCCTTGTCCATCCGGCTCAAGCAATCCCATCTGTCGCGCAAGCGCCTCGCGAAGGCTGGCGAGGTCGGCGAGTGCGTGTTCAGGACTGGTGTCATGTGGGTTGTCTGCATCCTCCAGTGCGCGGTCCACCTCGATGGCGGCCGTGTCCATGTCGATCAGTTCCTTGATGGTGCGGGCCAGTGTCGCCAGAGATTTGGCCTGAGCCTCGCTGCCGGCTTCGCCTGGGCCAAGCCCCTTGAGGCGGACTTCATGCGCTTTCACTTGCGCATCCGCAGCGGCCCAGAGCCGTTCCACCAGATCAATCCGGCTGGCCCGCGCAACAACCAGATCAGCCGTAATTCCCACACCATGCTTCATGACTGGTCCCCACCACACAAAAGGCTGGTGCATGTCCGGTCACGGTCGCCTGTCGGCTCCGTGCCCATGCCCCAGAACGCAACAAGCCGCCCGCGCTGTCTCGGCGCTAGCGGCTCTCAGTCACAATTCGTGAGCGTGCCCTGTTGATAGCCGATCAGCGCGACGCTGTCAAGACAATATTCCTACAACCTTTGCGAGAGTCAAGTTGTATTGCGCGTGCAAGCCCGTTTCGCACTTGAACTCAGCTCTGCGCCGCTTCGATCCATTTTGGCGTCGCCGTCGGCACATAGGCCGTGATCTTGTCGAGCAAAGCACCGGGGCGGTCATCCCTCAGCGCCATGTGGCGGTGCTGGTCACGCACGAAGCCTTCGGTTGTGGCCTTGTCGAGAAAGTGCAGCAACTCGCCATAGAAGCCATCGACGTCATAAAAACCCAGCGGCTTGTGGTGGATGCCGAGTTGCGCCCATGTCCAGATTTCGAAGATTTCCTCATAGGTGCCGATGCCGCCGGGCATGGCAATGAAGGCGTCTGACAGTTCCTCCATGCGCGCCTTGCGCTCGTGCATGGAGGCGACGACATCCTTGCGGGTCAGCCGCTTGTGACCAACCTCCTTCGCCTCCAGCGCAGCCGGGATCACGCCGTGCACCGCACCACCAGCATCGAGCGCCGCATCCGCGATCACGCCCATCAGGCCGACGCTGCCGCCGCCATACACAAGCGTCAGCCCGCGGTGGGC
>JBOFFB010000616.1:0-2312 GCA_051648385.1 Allobosea sp. | reverse complement strand
CAGGTCGAAGTGCTGACCGACATCCGGCCCTCACTGGCCGTGGTCGACCGAGGGTATCGCGGCCATGGCGTGACGCGCACCCGCGTATTGATCAGTGGCATGCGCCGAGGCATCACGCCCATGCTCGCAAAGCTCCTCCGAAGGCGCAGCGCCGTTGAGGCCGAGATCGGACACATGAAAACTGACGGCCGACTGACACGCTGCCCCCTCAAGGGCATTGGAGGAGATGCGATCTTCGCTGTCTTGTGCGCCTGTGGCCACAACATCCGCAAGATCCTCGCCCATCTCAGGGCTATTTTGGCACTCATCATAGCAGCGCTCTTCGCCGCTATATGGCACCGTCCGACTAATCAGATCGAGCCACAAGCCGCTTGAGCAAACAAAATACGTTGTTCAGGGTGAACTTCTTAATGTCTGACAAGTTCTAGACAGGAAAGCCGAGCTGCTTGAAGCGTTTGCAGCACAGCCCGGTCATACCAGAAACAAGGCCGCCAGACCTAGGAATGCGAAAAACCCGATGACATCCGTTACCGTGGTCACAAACGTGCCTGACGCCAACGCTGGGTCGACGCCCAACCGCTCTAATAGGGCAGGCAGACCGATGCCGGAAAGCCCCGCCACAACAAGATTGATCACCATCGCCGCACCGATAACAACGGCCAGCAGCAACGATCCGAACCAAAAATATCCGATTACCCCCATCACAACGGCAAATAAGATGCCATTGACAAGACCGACCATGGTTTCGCGACGGATCAAGCGCCAGACATTCGCGCTCGTCAAGTCACGCGTTGCAATGCCCCGCACGGCTACAGCCATGGATTGCGTACCCGCATTCCCGCCCATCGACGCGACAATCGGCATAAGGATAGCAAGCGCAACAAGGGACTCGATGGTCGTCTCAAAAATCGCTATGACAAGCGATGCAAGTATTGCAGTGGCAAGGTTGACCCCCAGCCAGGGCAATCGCTGCAGAGTTGTCGCGACAACACCATCCGATAAGCTGCCTTCGCCTACGCCAGCCAGACGTAGCAGGTCCTCTTCGTGCTCTTCATCCAGAACCGCCATGGCATCGTCAATGGTGATAACACCAACAAGCTGTCCCTGCGTGTCAACGACAGCTGCCGAGATCAAGTGATAATGGTTAAAATCATAGGCCACGTTGCTTTCTTCTTCGTCGACGTTGAAGGACCGGAAGCTGTCTTCGGTAATGTCGCGCAATGGGGTCGACCGCCTTGATGAAAGCAGGCGACCAAGCGTCGCATATCCAACGGGCATATTGTCGGGCGCGACAAGAAAAACGTGGTAGAATTGGTCAGGCAATTCTTCGCAGTTTCGGACAAAATCAATTGCTTCGCCCACGGTCCAGTCTTCGGGCACTTTTACGACTTCGCGCTGCATCAGGCGCCCGGCAGAATATTCCGGGTATGACAGCGATTGCTGCGCCGCCAGACGCTCGTGTTCTTCCAGTGCACCAAGGATGGTTTCGTGCTGCGCTTCGTCGAGGCCTTCTAGCAGGTCGACCACATCATCCGAATCCATGTCGCGCACGGCGTCGGCTAGGATTGCGGGTTGCAGGTAGCTCACGATTTGATCGCGAACCGCCTCGTCCAGTTCGGATAGGATGTCACCATCAAACTCGACGCCATACAGATGCACGAGCGCCTTGCGTTCCTCAAGGTTAACTTGTTCCAGAATATCGGCTATATCCGCCGGGTGCAGGGGGTCCAGCAAGATTAACAGGCGCTCCGCGTCTTCGGCGACGATGGCCTCGCGGATGAGCGTCAGATCACCTGTTGAGAAGTCATGGGTGTCGCCTTCGTTCGGTTCAGCGATGTCCTTTTGAATACTCATGGCACTCTCCTGCTGGCATACAAAGCGCCGCTTGCGCGCTTATAGGTTTCCAAGACCCAGGCAAGCACACGAAAGCGTGACCTGCTACTGCGCTGCCCCGGTCAAGCCCGGCCTGTCTGCGCTACCTGCTAGATTATTTCGTCCTCATCGAAAATCGGATCGCCTGCAAGTTGTTCATTCAATCCGCCAACAGCACCTTCAGCGGCATCGGTGCAGGCGACCTCTGCCAGATGGAACACCGCATCCCCTTCATTGACGATCGGCATGACCGCCCGGCCGATGAGAATGCCATCGAAAGGCGCCAGGATTTCGGCTTCGGTTTCGCCGAACGGGTCCGAGACCACGGCCATGACCTCCCCTTTTGCGGCGACATCGCCCTCGGCGCGGAAGGTGCGCAGCAGGCCGCCCATGGGCGCGCGCAACCATTTGCTGGACCCACAATATTGCGAGGCTACCTT
>JBOFFB010000615.1:0-2705 GCA_051648385.1 Allobosea sp. | reverse complement strand
TCGCGGGAGAAGTCCGACGTCGTCACGAACACGCCCTTCGTCGCACCCTCGCCGGTGAGTGAGCCGACGAAGCGCTGCAGGTCCGGGCGGCCGACCTTGTAGGACGCGTCATAGCGCTTGGCCTGTATGTAGTGTTGATTGTCACTGAGAACTGACCCGGCATTGTCACCGAGATCTGACCCACCCAGTTGTTATGTTCGGCGCGTCATGTTGGCGTCAATGCTGCTATCTCCTTCCGTTTCTTTTTCGCCGTCTCTGAGCTGGCCTTGAAGCGATAGCTGTCATTGCCGGTCTCCAGAATGTGGCAGCGATGGGTGAGGCGATCGAGCAAGGCGGTGGTCATCTTGGCGTCGCCGAAGACGCTCGCCCATTCACTGAAGCTCAAGTTGGTGGTGATGACGACGCTGGTGCGCTCGTAGAGCTTGCTGAGAAGGTGGAACAGCAGCGCGCCGCCAGAGGCGCTAAACGGCAGGTATCCCAGCTCATCGAGGATCACGAGGTCGGTTTTCACCAGCGCCTCTGCAATCTTTCCAGCCTTGCCCTGGACCTTTTCCTGTTCCAGCGCATTCACCAGTTCGACGGTTGAGAAGAAGCGCACGCGCTTGCGATGATGCTCGATAGCCTGGATGCCGAGAGCCGCCGCAACATGGGATTTTCCCGTGCCGGGGCCGCCGATCAGCACCACATTCTCGGCGCCATCCAGGAACTCGCATCGATGAAGCTGACGCACCAGGGCTTCGCGCATTTCGCTCATGGAGAAGTCGAAGCCCGAAAGATCCTTGTAGGCCGGGAAGCGTGCGGACTTCATGTGGTATGCGACAGATCGGACCTCGCGCTCGGCCATTTCCGCCTTGAGCAGTTGCGACAGGATCGGGATGGCGGCCTCGAACGCGGGCGATCCCTGCTCGAGCAGATCTTGGACAGCATGCGCCATACCTGGCATCTTCAGGCTGCGCAGCATGATGACAATGGCAGCGCCAGCGGGATCATGACGCATGGCGTGTTCCTCCCCGCAGCCCGTCATAGCGCGCGACATTGGCCTCGGGCTCCTTGCTCAGCGACAGAGCTGCAGGAGGGCTCACATCCGGCAGGTCAGTCGGTTTGCAATCCAGGAGTCTGTGCAAGAGGTTCAGCACATGGGTCTTGGTCGGGACGCCTGCCTCCAGCGCCAATTCCACCGCGCACAGCACATCCTGTTCATCGTGATGCAAGACCAGCGACAGGATATCGACCATCTCACGGTCACCGCCGGGCTGACGCAGCATCCTCGCCTGCAGGACGCGGAAGGGTTCGGGCATCTCGACGAAGGGAGCGCCGTTACGCAAAGCCCCAGGCTTGCGCTGAACGACGGCCAGATAATGGCGCCAATCATAGATGACACGCCCTGGCTGGCGGTGGGACCGCTCAATGATGCGCTCATGCGTGCAGATGACATGGCCTTCGGCCACAACCACCAGGCGCTCGGGGTAGATGTGCAGGCTGACAGGGCGGTTGGCGAAGCTGGCGGGCACGCTGTAGCGGTTACGTTCGAAACTGATCAGGCAGGTGGGTGAGACGCGCTTTCTCTCTTCGACAAAGCCATCGAACATCGTGGGGAGCGGCATCAGCGCGGGCTTCTCGGCCTCCCACGCATCGGCGATCCTGCCGGGCAGCGTGCCATGAGCCGTCTCAGCCCACAGCAGTTTGCAGCGCTCTTCCAGCCAATCATTCAGCGCATCCAGATCCGGAAAGGCCGGCATGATCTGCCACATACGATGGCGCGCGTCGCGGACATTCTTCTCGACCTGTCCCTTCTCCCAGCCCGCCGCCGGGTTGCAGAACTCAGGATCGAAGACATAATGGCTGGTCATCGCCGTAAACCGCGCATTTACATCGCGCTTCTTGCCAAGTCCGACCTTGTCGACGGCGGTCTTCATATTGTCATAGATGCCGCGGCCCGGGACGCCTTCGAAGACGCGGAAGGCATGCCAGTGCGCGTCGAACAGCATCTCATGCGTCTGCAGGAGATAGGCCCGCACCAGGAAGGCGCGACTGTGCGACAGCTTGATATGGGCGACCTGCAGCTTGATGCGCTCGCCGCCGACATAGGCCCAGTCCTCGCTCCAGTCGAACTGGAATGCCTCGCCTGGTGCAAAAACCAGTGGCACGAAGGTCCCCCGATCTGTCGTGTGTTGCGCGCGCAGCCGCTCGCCCTTCCATTCCCGCACGAAGGCCGCAACACGCTCATACGAACCGTCATATCCAAGCGTCACCAGATCGGCATGCATCAGCTTCGCCGTCCGCCGCTCCTTGCGGGATTTGCGCTGATCCGAAACAAGCCATGTTGTCAGCTGCTGGGCATACGGGTCCAGCTTGCTCGGGCGGTCCGGCGTCTGAAACGCAGGTTCAACAATCCCCTCCCGCAGATACTTCTTGATCGTGTTGCGCGAAACGCCGGTCCGCCGCGCGATCTCGCGAATGGGCATCTTGTCCCGCAGCGCCCATTTCCGGATAACCTTCAAAAATCCCATGTCTAACACTCCTGTTGCCCCCAGCTGCTTCGCGCCGGGGCAAGGTTGCACATGGGTCAAATCTCAGTGACAATTTTGGTGGTTGCCGGGTCAGTTCTCAGTGACAATCAACAGGTCGAGGCATTCGCACAGATCGACAAGGAGGAGATCGACCCCATTCTCAGCATAACAACGAAGGCCGCCTGATCATGCCCT
>JBOFFB010000614.1:0-6228 GCA_051648385.1 Allobosea sp. | reverse complement strand
CTTCGGGCACCGAGCAAGTGACCATGTCGATGCCGCCAGCCGCCAGATCCTGCATCGCAGGGCCGGCACCGTTGGATGGCACCCAGGCGACATGGTCAGGCTTGAGGTTCATGGCCTGAAGCCAGCCGATCAGCGCCAGGTGCCAGATGCCGCCCTGCCCCGTGCCGGATGCCTTGAACTTGCCGGCAGGTGCCGCCTTGATGGCATCGGCCAGCGCCTTGACGTTGGCGTATGGTGATGAGGCGTTGACGGTGACGCCAGGAGGGTCCTCATTCATCAGCGCCAGCGGCGTGTAGCTGGTCGACTTGAGGTCAGTCAGGCCCTGATGGTGCATCATGGTGATTTCGACGGTCACCATGCCGATGGTGTAGCCATCTGGCGCTGCGGTCGCGATGGCCGAGTGACCCACAACGCCGGAGCCGCCCGTGCGGTTGATGACGTTGAAGGGCTGGCCGAACTCCTTTTCGAGGATGGCTGCGACCACGCGTGCAGTCGCATCAGTGCCGCCGCCCGCGCCCCATGGCACGATGAAACTGACCGGACGGTTCGGCCACGTGGCCTGTGCCCTGCCAATGCCCGGCATGGCAAGCGCGGCTCCTGCACCGGCGGCGAGAATGGTTCTGCGCGAGATTTTGCTGCGTGTGGTGGTGCTCACTGACGTCTCTCCCTGGGTGTTGTTTGCGCTGTCTCAAGCAGCGTTATCAACAGACTAGGCGCAAGCGCTCGGACGGCGCAAGTGAAGATGAACGCGAGGCTGCCATGTGCGGGGTGACGGCTTCAGTATGCACCCAGTTGACTGCAGTCCGGACACGGCGACAACCGTTCTTGCGGGAAGCTTTCAAATCCCTCCACGACGCAGGCGCTTGACGCCGCGCCCAAAGCAGGCGACTTGCCGACATATGGGTTGCGCGGTCCTGCACGGGTCTGAACAACCGACTGTGGGGGATACGCCGATGGCCAAAAGCACGTTGTCAGCCGATCTGCGCTCCGGCGCTCTCGTCTATCACCAGAGCCCGCGCCCCGGTAAGCTCGAAATCCAGGCCACCAAGCCGCTCGGCAACCAGCGCGATCTTGCCCTTGCGTATTCGCCCGGCGTTGCCGCTGCCTGCGAAGCCATCGTCGATGATCCGGCCAACGCCGCCGAGTACACCATCCGCCAGAACCTCGTCGGCGTGATCACCAATGGCACCGCCGTGCTGGGACTGGGCGACATCGGCCCGCTGGCCTCAAAGCCGGTGATGGAGGGCAAGGCCGTCCTGTTCAAGAAATTCGCCGGCATCGACGTGTTCGACATCGAGGTCGAGCAGAAGGACGTCGACAAGTTCGTCGAAGTTGTCGCCGCGCTCGAACCGACCTTCGGCGGCATCAACCTGGAGGACATCAAGGGCCCGGAATGCTTCGACATCGAGGAGAAGCTGAAGGCCCGCATGGGCATCCCGGTGTTCCACGACGACCAGCACGGCACGGCGATCATCGTTGCGGCAGCTGTCACAAACGGGCTGGAAATCGCCAACAAGAACATTTCCGATGTGAAAATCGTGGTGTCCGGCGCAGGTGCTGCTGCGTTGGCCTGCCTCAACCTTCTGGTTCGCCTTGGTGCCAGCGTCGGCAACATCTGGGTCACGGACCTTGAAGGCCTCGTCTACAAGGGCCGCCCTGTGCTGATGGACCGCTGGAAGGATGTTTACGCTCAGGACACAACCAAGCGCACGCTGGCCGAGGTGATCGAGGGCGCGGACATCTTCCTTGGCCTCTCAGCCGCCAATGTGTTGAAGCCCGAAATGGCGAAGGTGATGGCCCGCCGCCCGCTGATCATGGCGCTCGCCAACCCAAACCCGGAAATCATGCCGGAAGAAGCGCTAAAAGTGCGGCCCGATGCGATGATCTGCACAGGGCGCTCGGACTACCCAAACCAGGTCAACAATGTCCTGTGCTTCCCCTATATCTTCCGCGGTGCGCTCGATTGCGGCGCGACCACGATCAACGAGGAAATGAAGGCCGCCGCCGTGCGTGCCATCGCAACGCTCGCCCGTGAAGCACCGTCGGATATCGCGGCGCGTGCGTATGGTGGCGAGCAGCGCACCTTCGGCGATGCCTCGCTGATCCCCAACCCGTTCGATCCGCGCCTGATCATGCGCATCGCCCCCGCCGTGGCCGAAGCGGCGATGGCAACCGGCGTGGCCAAGAAGCCGATTGCCGACATGGACGCTTACCGCGAGCAGCTGTCGCGCTTTGTCTTCCGCTCTGGGTTCATCATGAAGCCGCTGTTCGCGCAGGCGAAGGCCGACCCCAAGCGCGTGATCTACTCTGACGGCGAGGATGAGCGCGTGCTTCGTGCCGCGCAAGTCGTGCTGGAGGAAGGCATGGCGGTACCGATCCTGATCGGGCGGCCATCCGTGGTCGAAGCGCGCATCAAACGCTTCGGCCTTGGCATCAAGGCGGGACGCGATTTCGAGCTGGTCAACCCCGAGGATGATCCGCGCTACCGTGACTACGTGCAAAGCTATCTCGACATCGCAGGCCGGCGCGGCGTGACGCCCGATGCGGCGCGCAGCCTCGTGCGCACGAACAACACCGTGATCGCCGCGCTGGCGCTTGCGCGCGGTGACGCGGACGCCATGATCACCGGGCTTGAGGGCCGCTTCATGAGCCGCCTGCGCCATATCCGCGACATCATCGGCACAGCGCCCGGCGTGCGCGATCTGTCGACGATGACGTTGATCGTGACCAACAAAGGCGCGTATTTCCTCACCGACACGCATGTGAAGGCAGATCCGACCGCCGAGGAACTGGCCGACGCGACCCTGCTCGCCGCCGAGCATGTGACGCGGTTCGGCATGAAGCCCAAGGTAGCGCTACTGTCGCACTCTGATTTCGGCGCGTCGGATACGCCGTCCTCGCTCAAGATGCGCAAGGCGACGGCGCTGATCAACGAACGAGCGCCGACACTCGAATGCGACGGCGAGATGGAGGCCGACACCGCCTTCTCCGCCATGATCCGCGAGCGGGTGCTGCCCTCATCGCGCCTCAAGGGCGAAGCGAACCTGCTGGTCTTCCCCAATCTCGATGCCGCCAACATCGCCTACCAATTCGCCAAGATGCTCAGCGACGCGCTGCCAGTCGGCCCGATCCTGCTGGGATCTGCCAAGCCCGCGCACATCCTCACAGGTTCGGCCACCTCGCGCGGTGTGGTCAACATGACAGCGGTTGCGGTGGTCGAGGCGCAGGATGTGGCGCGAATCAAAGAGGCGCATCACGGCAGTTGAGGAAAGGCTCGAAACAGCTTTTCATTTTTCTATCCGCTGATATCGTTACGTCAGGTAGCCTATCCGGAGATGGAGATGACAGCATGACGATCATTCTTCCCGCATTTGTCTTTGAGGCAGTCACTGCCGAGGTTCTGGTCAGCCGCCGCGCCTTGTTCCACCACCGCAAGGCGGAGAAGCCTGATTCGCCTGTCATCGTCGCCTATGGGGACTCATGGTTTTGCTATCCGCGGGAAAGCATCGTCGTGCCAGACGATGCGCCGTTCGACATCGTCATGCGGCTTCTCAGCGTGCGACCGGTGCTGTGCATCGCCCGTCCCGGCGATTCCCTGCAATCAATGGCCGATTTTGCTGATCCGCATTTGACACAGGCACTGACGACACAGAACGCCGCTGCGCTTTTGATCAGCGCTGGCGGTAACGATCTGGTCGGAGGCGGTATGATTGCCCAGCATTTGCGCTCCGGCGACAGACCGTTATCTGACTATCTGAAACCGTCATTTTTCGAAATGCTTGACCTGGCGATGGAGCGCTACACGCGGATCATCAGGATGGCGCGGCAGGCGAGACCTTCGCTGCGTGTCGTGACCTACGGCTACGCCAAAGCGTTCTCACGGAAGGATGGTCCTTGGTTCAGAAATCCCATGAACGGGCTTGGCATACCGTTGAAGAAACAATCGCTCATCGTGGCCAGGATCATGGCTGCATTCGCCTCCAGACTTTCGGCGCTGGCGGCTGAACTGGACCAAGAACTCAGTGGCGGTAAAGGGCATGTGGTTTTTGTGGACACCATGAGCCTTGTCGCATTCAATGAATGGTACAATGAGCTCCACCCCAACAGCTTTGGCTATAGCAAGATCGCATCGGTCATCGAGGCAAAGCTGGCGGAGATTCTGTAACAAGCCTTTACCTCCACGTAACGGAACACCAGATCGACATCGGTGTTGATCACACGTCAAAAATTTGGAGCCTGCTCATGTCCATCGCATCTCGCGCCCTCATCGCCGCCGCCTTGCTCGTCGCCCCCGCAGTCGCCCTCGCCCATCATGGCTGGGGCGGGTTTGATACAACGAAAGTGCTGGACCACACCGGCACCATTGCGCGCTCAACCTACGCCAACCCGCATGGAACGCTGTTTATGGCCAAGGATGGCCGCGAGATGATCATCGAGCTTGCCCCCGTCAGTCGCATGGATGCGCGCGGGCTGAAGGCGGATGATGTCGCGCCCGGCAAGTCCCTGCGCGTCTACGCCTACCAGAATGTCGGCAACCCGAATGTCTACCGGGCCGAATGGGTGGAAGTGGCGGGCAAGCGCATCGAATTGCGCTGAGTTTTCGTCATCGCGAGCGCAGCGAAGCAATCCAGAACCCAGCTCTGCAAAAGGTGGGTGCTTCGCTACGCTCGCAATGACGGGCCAGTCCCCGCCTATACAAACGCGATCCAGCGTCCGAGCAACAGGGCGCAAAGCCAGAGGATCAGCGAGGCTGCGCCGAAGAGCGCGGCGGGCAATCCGGTCAGGGCGTTTGCCAGCCCAACCCGCCTCGCTTGCCATTCGAAGGATACGGCATTGGTGAGCCCAGCTGCGACCGTGGTCAGCTTGACCTGCATGGCCGGATTGCCCGCATATTCAAACGGTTTGGCGCTGAACAGCAGCACGCCGGTCACCATCACCAGCAGTACGCCGAGCATCGCTTCCCGGCGCAGGATCGTGATGGCCGAAAGGTCGAGCCCGCGCAGCAGGCCGAGCAGCCTGAGATCGACCAGCGCGATCGGGCCGATCAGCAGCCCGATGCCGAGTACGTGGCCGGCAGACACCAGCACATAGATGGCTGACGACCGCGCGACACCCGTGATCAGGCCAAATTCGGTCAGAGCGGTGAGAAACGGGTCGATCATCCCATCACTGTTGTCGCGAATTGCCGAGGGACGCAACAACTGACACCCCGCTGCGACAGCCCGCAGCGAAACTGCTCACATCTCAACAATCTACCCCCTTTGCATGACCGCCATGCCGCGCCATAGTGAACGTCCAGATCATTGCAAGCCGGACTTACCGGCAACGAGGAGGATGCCATGTCGAACCGTGCGTTCCTGAAAACTGCATTCGCCGGCCTGATGCTCGCAACCAGCGCTCTCGCCAGCCTGCCGGCCTTTGCCCAGGTGGTCTACAACCGTGGGCAGGAAGGCGACCCGGAAACGCTCGATCCGCAGAAGGTCTCGACCTCGATCGAGTTCCACATCATGCGTGACCTGTACGAGACGCTGATCATCCATGATGGCCAGGGCAAAGTGATGCCGGGCGTTGCGGAGAAGTGGGAAATCGCCGATGATGGCAAGTCGTTCCGGTTCACGCTTCGCGCCAACGCCAAGTGGTCGAACGGTGACCAGGTCAAGGCGTCCGACGTTGTGTTCGCCTGGCGGCGTGCCGCCGATCCGGCAACGGGTGCAAAGTATGCGAACGTGCTCGATCCGGTCGTCGGGTTCGAAGCGGTGCGCAAGGGCACGGCGGGTGCCAAGATGGAGGACATCGGCATCCGCGCGGTCGATGACCGCACGCTCGAAGTGAAGCTCAGCAGCCCCACGCCCTACTTCATTGAACTTCTGACGCTGCCAATCTCCGCCCCGCTGCATGAAGCCTCGATCAAGCAGCACGGCTCCAACTTCGTGCGTCCGGAAAACAAGGTGTCCAGCGGTGCGTTCCGCCTGCGGGAGTTCACACCTGGTGCGCAGGCCGTGCTGGTAAAGAATACGAACTTCCATGACGCTGCCAATGTGAAGATCGACCAGGTCAACTTCATCCCGCTGCCGGATTCCGCCGCCGCCGCCCGTCGCTTCCAGGCCGGGGAAATCCTCTCGACCGTCAACATCCCGGCCAACCAGATCAAGACGCTGCGGGCCCAACTCGGCAAGCAGGTGTCTGTGACGCCGCAGCTTGGCACGTGGTATCTGACGTTCAACAACG
>JBOFFB010000613.1:0-7181 GCA_051648385.1 Allobosea sp. | reverse complement strand
AGCCGGAACAGGTTCGGCACGATGCCAAGCTGCTTCTTGACGGCTTCGAGAAGTGGGTGTGAGGCAGTGGGAGCAGCTTCTATCGAAGCTGGCGTAGCAAGGCGGGGCATGATCGGTTCCTCATCTGGCTTGGCCGGATTGGCCTGCTGCCAGAAGAGGTAGCCCCTTCCATTTTCATCCAATAGACGACATTGTTGAAACGGTCCCTCCCGGAAATTGGAAGCAATATGGATAGGCTTGAATCGATGTCCATCTTGCTGGATGTGGTCAAGGCAGGCAGTTTGTCGGCAGCAGGCCGCAAACGCAGCGTCCCGCTCGCGACTGTCAGCCGAAAAATCTCGGATCTGGAGACATATCTCGGAACGCGCATCTTCAATCGCTCGACCCGGCAACTGGCATTGACCGAAGCAGGTCAGGCCTATGTGAAGGCATGTGAGCGAATTTTAGAGGACGTGGGAGAAGCAGAACGTGCTGTAAGTGGCGAGTATCGCGCGCCCCGTGGAAATCTGACCATTGCCGCTCCGGTCGTCTTCGGACGGATGCATGTTATCCCGGTGGTGGTTGATTTTCTCAAGGCCTATCCAGAGGTCGGTATCCGCGTCGCTTTGGCGGACCGCGTCCCGGAACGGATGATCGATCTTGTCAAGGAGCATATCGATGTGGCTGTCCGGATTGGACGCCTGCCCGACAGCTCAATGCACGCAACGAAGATTGGATCCACGCAGTTTGTCGTTTGCGGTAGCCCAAGTTATTTTGCGGAACGCGGATCGCCTGCAACTCTGGAAGATTTGCCCGGTCACCTCTGCGTCAATTTTGAAGGGTTGAACACAACGAGCGAATGGCGCTTTTCCAGAGTCGGCGCAGACCTCACTGTCCCTGTTCAGGCGCGCCTCATTGTCAATACGGCGCAAGCGGCAATCGATGCAGCGATCGCAGGCGGGGGCATTACGCGTGTGCTTTCGTACCAGATCGAGGATGCTCTGAAGTCCGGTACATTGGTATCGATCCTGCAGGACTTTGCGCCGAAGGCGTACGACATCAACCTCGTCTACGCCGACCAACCCATTTTGCCGCAAAAGCTCCGCGCGTTTCTCGATTTCGCGGGCCCGCGCCTGAAGGCGAGGCTATTGCATGGCCTGTCAATCGGCGCGGAACATTGACCCTCGAGTGTCTGCTTTGACTTCTTTCTGCGCTGCTGTGAGGCGGGCTTGCTTCCGACTACATTCGGCCAATGGCTGCTGGTAGCAGCAGCCTACAGCTCATCCTCCTGATCGCGACCGCGCTCGCGGCTGCGGGCTTTCGCCTGTTCGCGCAAAAGCCTTGCCTGCTCTTCACGCAGCTTTTGAACGGCTTCAGGTTCATTGGCCTGGACGGGGATCGGTTCGCCGCAAGTTACGGCCTGGGCAACCTGCGTTGCAGCGATTGCCTCGCGCTGTTCGCGGGCCGCGGTGCGCTCGGCGGACCGCGCGATGGCTTCAATCTCGACCCGTTCGGTGCTGCCCGGCACCTCGTTTCGCCGCAACGGCTCAGCGGCTCGACTTGCGAGATCTGCCAGCTGCCGCGCTTCGGTGGCTTCGCGCCGCTCCTGACGCGCGACATCGTTGGCCTGTGACGACAATCCATCCACCGCTGCCACGGACATCGCCTGATCAACGACTAACGCAGCATTCTCGAGGATCGGATTGGCCAGCGCGTGGAACTGTGGCCGCGATGCTGCTGGCAGCAAAAGCGCGATCCTGGTTGCGGCGGCGTTCATCTGCTTCAGGTCCGATTGGAGTTCATCGACGGGTCGTTGTGCCATGTTGGCCTCCTTCGCGTTGTCCCCACCCCAGGTTGCTTGCAGCTGATCCAGAAACTTGGCCGTCACATCGGCGATCGCCAGACGCTCCCGGTCTTCGATGTTGGTTGATGTTGCTCTGGCCATTGCGACAGCGGCTTTGCCTTCGGCCCGGCTCGGCACATGGATCGCATCGTACTGTTTGGCCTCGACCCGCAGTTTTGCTTTTTGCGGTGGCGTCACTCCGTCACGCGCAGCGGCCTCGACCAGCTGGACATCCTTGAGCTTGTAGGCCGGTGCCGCTGCCCGTTCGAGACGACGCGTTGCGACCATGTCGATGCCATGCGCCCGAGCCTGTTCGGAAAAGGTCTCGCGCCAAGCCGCAAGATCCTTGATCTTTGGATCGAGCTTGATCCCGTCATCGCGCCGCATGGTGATCACGGCATGGGCATGGACGTGTTGACGGTCCTGATGCAGCGCGAACAGAAAGCGATGACCCTCGAACCGCTCGGCCAGGAATGCCCTCGTCGTTTTCTCGAAGGCGGCTAGCTCTGTGCCAGCCTTGGCCGACATCACCAGATGCATGGTGTCGCGCACGCGGCGCGAATTCAGGCCCTTCGACCAGTCTCGGGCGAGAGCACTGGCCTCAGCCCGGGTTCCGATAGTCTGGCCTTCTGAGGTTTCGAAGGCGCCCTTCCCTGCCAGCCGTGCCAAGCGGTAGCCAAGCCCATCCTTGCCATGGCCCGTGCTTGTCAGGGCGGCTGTCACCTTTTCAGCATCGGCACCCCAGACGTTAGTCAGCGTCTCAGTCATTTTCCTCAGACCTGCAGCCGAGACGTCCAGTCGCCGCCGATCCTGCCCGGCGAGCACAACCACGACCCGGACTGAGGAGGTGTCGTCCTCCACACGTTGCCACACGAATTTGCGCCCGGCAAAAGCCTGTTCCAAGCCGTCGGCAAGTTGCTTGTCGCTGGCGGCACCAACGCCAATCACCAGCGATGCCACATCCTTCGACGGTGCACGGTTTTCAAAGGCGTTTTCCCAAGTAACCAGTTCGGCATCCAGCACGGAACGGCCTGTCAGCTTTTGTCCGCTCTGGTTTTCGACCTGCAGTGTTCCGTCCCGGCTGAGATAGTCGGTCAGCGCCCCGACACGGCGACGGCCTGCCGCATACGACGCCACCTTAATCACGGCAGCCTGCGGCCCTGCGCTTCCACGTGGCCCCGCCTTGGCCGCTGCGAAAAATCGGTTGCCCCCCGAACTGTTGCTTATCCGTCGCCCACCGCCGCGCTTTGGCAAGTCGTCATCGTACCCAAGAGAGTTTCGGATGCCAGTGCCACCCGACCGACCACCGCTCTCGCCCGCGATCCGACGTCCTCGGCGATCGTCTTCTTCCTCAAACAGCGCTAGCCGACCGAGTTGTATGGAAAGCGCCTCCGCGATGGTGCCAAGCCCACTCATGGCATCACCTGCGAGCTGACTGGTTCAGACCGCACAGCCGTCACCATGGCGACTTGGCTGCCACTGGCCAGATGGTTCAGCATCTGGCGGGTCTCATCATTCAGAGCGATGATCCTCGACAACACCACGGCCAGTCGTTCTGCGTCGATCTCACCGGCGCTGTTCAGGTGCCGTGCGATCTGATTGAGGTTCCGGCCAACACCGAGCAGCGCTGACTGAAGCGCCCTCAGGGCTATCGCGCTATCCGGATCGCCAGCTATCCCGCTACCGCGCAAGGCCGACAGAGCACGCCGGATGATGGCTGCACGCGAGACACCAAGCTCGCTGGCCAGACGATCCAGCGCTGCACGGTCCTCATCACCGATACGGATCAACAGGGTCTGCTGTTTCATCTCGATCACCTGATGTTTCAATAGCACTTTTTAGGCAATGCCGAAACCGCGCCGAGGTTGATCCCTCCATCACCCAGTTGGGCCAATCCGCGCAATGTCGATAACTGCCGGGACTGCCTCAACCTTCACTTCCACTGCCGCGTGCGGTGGTGGCGGGACTGCGGATCGCCGCAAGGCGATATCGCCATGTCCTATCCTGCCATAACAAAAATCTAACTCAGATTCAGGCCCACGAGAAGGATTATTTACGCAGAAATTCAATGCGATAGACCGATATGATTGTATCTTGGTAGCCCGATAGTTTGATATGCGGGTAGCTGGATAGAAGGGTATCGGCATCAAATCGGGCAGAGTAGCCTGCTAGCTTGGTATCTGGCTATCAAGTTACACAGATAGCTTGGTAGCCCGTTTGATAGATCGCTAGTGGAGTAGCCAGATTTTCGGATACCTAGATTGCGAGATAGCTTGCTATATGTGCTAATGAGATAGCGAACTAGAAGGTTGATATGCTATCTGTGCAGCGGGTTACCGGGGCGATCCAGCAAGACGGGATCACAGCCATGGATACACGGGACAAGACAATTGCACTGGCGGCAGCGTCGGCAGATCAGATGCGCGACGCCCGGATCATCGCCTTTGCTTCTCCCAAGGGCGGCGGTGGCAAGACCACGCTCGCCATCCTGCTCGCCAGCGAATTCGCCCATGGCGGCTTGAACGTTCGTATCCTCGATGCCGACCCGCAAGGCAGCGCGCTGCTCTGGCAACGACGATCGCGTGAGGCTGGAGCTGAGATGGATGGACTGGAGGTCACGCCGATCAGGGATGCAGCAGAATTGGGCGCGGTCCTGCAGACCGGGATCGATGCCGATGTCATCCTGGTCGATATCCAGGGCACCGCCAACGAGACACTGGCTGTCGCGGTAGGATACGCCGATCTTGTGTTGATCCCGACAAGGGCCAGCCTGTTCGACTGCGTGCAGGCCGATGCGCTGGTCAACTTCCTGAAAGCCATGCGGGGACGCGGCCACGACGTGCCCTTCCGCGTCGTCTTCAACGCCGTCGAAGGCATCGAGACTACTCAGGTGTCCTTCGAGGAAACGGTGCGCTTTGTCATGACCAGGAAGCTCGACGTGCTGACCACGGTCATCCGTTCACGGCCCACCTACAAGAAGGTCACCAATGGCCATGGCATGCTGCGCAGCCTGATCGGCGGCGACACGGCACCGGCCAATGCGCTCGACGAGACCTTGCGCTTCGCCAAGGAGGTGACGGAGATCATTGCCGGGGGTGCGGCATGACCGAGCAACCCAAACCGGAAGGCACGTTTGACCGTTTGAGGCAGAGCGGTCGGCGAAAAGGTCCGCTATCCTTCGCTGATCTCAGTGCCACGATCGTCGATGCCCAGAAGCAGACGGGGTTTGTCGATACGCTCAGCGTGGAAGCACCAACTGCTTCGGATGGCCAAGTCTCAGACAGCCGCCCAGCCGAAACAGCGCCGGATCGGGAAGACCGCCTGCAGGTCCCTGCAGTTCAAACCGCACTGGATCCGCATAAATCGATACCTGTGTTTATAAGCGAAGCGGCATCGGCATCAACCAGTACCGAATTCGACCGCGCTCCATCACATTCAGCGCCGCGAAAGGGCCGGGTTCGCGCTCCTATCGTGCAGTGCAATCTCAAGATCTCGGAGGAACTGCGCGATGCTCTGCATCTGCAGGCCCTGCGCGAGCGGCGGGCTATTGCTGATCTGGTCACAGAGGTGATGACGGCCTATCTCAGCGCGCAGGGCACGTTTGATCGACTGCGCTAACGCGCCGCCAGTCGGCGGGCCTCTTGTCAACTATACCGCAATGCCGTATGGAAATGATGATGCAATCGGTCTTTGAAACCCCGTCCTTCCTGGCGGATACCAGACAGGCGGGGCTGACAGAAGCCGAACGGCTGAGCATCGTGGATTTCATCGCCGCCAATCCTGATGCCGGCGTGGAGATCGCAGGAAGCGGTGGCGCGCGGAAACTCCGTTTTGCCGGACGCGGCAAAGGCAAGAGCGGTGGTTACCGGGTCATCACATTCTTTAGCGGGTCAGATATTCCCGTGTTTCTGCTCAACGTGTTCGCAAAGGGTGACCGGGCTAACCTCTCGAAAGCCGAAATCAATGAACTCCAGATCATCCAGATCATCCTGACCGACCTGGCGGCACAATTTCGAAAGCTGAGGACAAGGCAATGACGAAAGCAGCAAGCAGAATCTTGACCGCAGCCCGTGAAGCGCTGGCTTTCGCCAGGGGCGAAACAGTGGACGGATTTGTCGTGCATGTGCCCGAAGCCGTCGATGTCAGGGCATTGCGGCTCGGGCTCAAACTCAGTCAGGAGAAGTTCGCCCAGACCTTTGGTTTGCCCAAACGGACAATTCAGGATTGGGAACAGGGACGGCGTCAGCCAGAAGGTGCGGCACGTGTGCTGCTCAAGGTCATCGAGCGGGAGCCCGACGCAGTTCGCCGCGCATTGCTGGCAGCTTGAGGACAAAGCGCTCCTCAACGGCGGGGTTGCGCGCACGCAAGTAAGCCGCGTCGCCAGTGGGGGGCTATCTGACGGAGCAAGACACCTTCGAGAGACAGCGGAGATAACCCTACGACGTTTCAATCATAGCGGTCGAATGAAACAGCCTCGCTATGCTGCCTGTTGCGCAGATAGGATTTGGCAATCGCTTGCAGGAGTTTTTCCGAGACAAAGCCGCAGATTGGACCTGTGTGGCCTGGTGCCTTTCTGACATCGGGGCCAGGCCAGGCAAAGCGTGCCGCCTCGGTCGTGATCACCCAGGATGGCGCCTCATCAAGACCAAGCGTGCTTTTGGTCAGCGGTGGAAGTGCAACACCGTGATCTGGATTTTTTGGTTGGGAATGCGTGATCGGAAGCGCCAGCACGTGGCTGCGCCCGTCTTTGCTGCTGACAGCGACGGCAAGTGCCAAAGCCGGCCGGTCCTTGCGCGCCTCGGTCTGGCCCGCAAGGAACTCGCGATGCCAGAGATAGGCGTATTGAAAGACCGCACCGGCGCGCAGCACGGGTTTGACTGAAACAGGCAAAACCATCACTCGGCGCGCTGGTCACCGGTCTCAGGAACACCGGCGCGTTCGAAGTCGCCATCAGCCAGTGCCTGCAGCTGGTCAAGGAACTCTGGTGGTGTATCCTTCGCCAGGAAGACGGTGCGCTCATTGGCAAGGAAGCGCTCGAAGGTCTCCACCGAGAGGAGCACGGTGCGCGCCCGTCCGTTGCGGGTCAGCACCACGGGCTCTCTCAGGGCTGTATCATTCACCTCGGAAAAGCGGCGTGCTGCATCAACCGCCGTGACCTGCTTGAACTGTGTGACCGTCATGGAAATCTCCTTGGAGTTTGCAGAATACATATTTTCAGCATTCTGCGCAATGCCAATGAAAAACGGGAGACCGTTTCCGGCCTCCCGCTGTGATGCCGTCAGAACGGCAGCTGATCGATGGTGAAGCGCGGTGTGTGCGGCAGCGTCTCCGCCTCGCGCTCGATGGTTTCGAAGTAGGA
>JBOFFB010000612.1:0-10444 GCA_051648385.1 Allobosea sp. | reverse complement strand
CGCTCCTCCAGCCGGATATAGCTGAACATTCCCTCAACCCGATCATCCCGTCCGCGCATCGCAAATCACTCCAAACCCGCAAAGCGAGTGAATCACAAAACCGAAAATCCGGGGAGAGTTTTTCAGCGGCCTGCTAGAGAATTTCATATCGATCAATAGGAAACATCCCATGCCGCTCTCGGATTATCGCACGCTTGGCCGTTCGGGCCTTGTCGTCAGCCCGCTGGCGCTGGGCACGATGACGTTCGGAACCGCGCGCTGGGGATCGGACGAAAACACGTCTCGCGCCGTGTTCGACGCCTATGTCGAGGCAGGCGGCAATTTCGTCGATACGGCCGATGTCTATGCGAGCGGGCGTAGCGAAAGCATGGTTGGCGGATTCATTGCAGAGCGCGGATTGCGCGACCAGATCGTGGTTGCCACCAAGGCGGGTTTTGCCACCGGCAAAGGACTGCTGGCAGGCGGAAACGGTGCCAGGCATGTGCATACGGCGCTTGAAGGCTCCTTGCGCCGCCTCAGAACCGAGTATGTCGATCTGTTCTGGCTTCATGTCTGGGACGGCGTCACTCCGGCGGAGGAACTGCTGGAAACGATGGCGGCGCTCGTAAGGGCTGGCAAGATCCGCTACTGGGGCCTGTCGAATGCGCCCGCGTGGCATGTTGCCAAGCTGGCAACCTTGGCCGCCGTGCGGGGGATGCCAGGGCCGATCGCGCTGCAATACTTCTATTCGCTGGCGAAGCGCGACATCGAGGATGAGCATATTCCGCTCGCCCAGGCTTTTGGTATGGGGATCATGCCCTGGAGTCCTCTCGCCTACGGTCTTCTGGCCGGAAAGTATGACCGTGCAACGGTCGAGGCTTCGGCTCCGAGGGATGCGAGCCTGCCGCGCGAGGTCGCGGTTGAAGGAGTCAGCCGGCCAATGGATGACAAGCGCCTTGATGGTGCCAATCCCTTCGGCGACATGCTCTTCACCGACCGCAACTGGCGCATCGTGGATGAGGTTCGCCGGGTGGCCGACGCCATCGGACAGACACCTGCCCGGGTGGCGCTTGCCTGGGTCGTCGGACGACCAGACGTCGCATCGACCTTGCTAGGCGTCAGCCGCGCCGAACAGGTTGTCGACAATGTCGCCGCTCTTGATATCGTTCTTTCGACCGAACATCGCACCGCGCTTGACGACGTGAGCGCTGGCGACCAGCGAATGCTTTACAGCCTGTTCACCCCCGCCTTGCGCCAGCATGCCGTGTTCGGCGGAAGCGCAGTGCGGGCGTGGCCGTGAAACGGCCAAGTGACCGCATGGACCGCGTGTCGCCCCCGGTCCATCCATCACTCTGCTGCGATGGCCGTTGTTTGTGTCTCTGGCGCAAATCCTCTTTTCGCGAGCCAGGTGAGGCTATCGTTGGCAATCTCTTCCCATCCTGCCTCAGCGAATAGAAAATGGGACCGGTCGGGGTAGGTCACAAACTCCGCAGGGGCCTTGGCTTTGTCATATGTGCGCCAGATCCGTTTGATCATCGATGGCTCGGCCGTCTTGTCCTTGAGGCCGGCAACGAGCAGCAGCGGCTTGGTCAGGCCCTTGAAGGACACGCCGTTTCCGATGCCGAGCGCCGCCTGGAAATACGGCCGCCCCGGTGCGGGCACGATGGACGTGTCGTACGCGGTATCGACGACCCCAGCGGGCAACGTGTTGGCGAATGTTTCCGCAAACCCTTTGCGCGACATGGTGAGCACGCGGTTCCAGCCATTCCATGAGGTCAGCACCGGCAGCGCGCTCAGCACCGAGCGCAGGCCTGGAATGACGCCGCGCGGCGGTGCCGGATCGAGCACGATGCCTGCCACGCCACAGCCGCGATCAAGCAGCATCAGCGTGATCAACCCGCCGAAGCTGTGTCCGATGATGATCGGCGGCTCATCCAGCCGCGCGATCTGTGCCGCATAATGGTCGACGATATCGACGACATTGAGCTTCGCCAGCGCAGGATCGGGTGATGTGCGCAAGGCTTCGATGGAGCGATCCATGTGCGGCCAGGTTGGCGCGACGGTCTTGTAGCCCGCGGCCTCGAAATGCGAACGCCACTCATCCCATGCTTTCGGGGTGAGCCAGGCGCCGTGGACGAACAGAACGGTTTTGGTCATGGCGGTCTCTCCTTTGTTCCGCAACACGCTACCGCCGTCTCACACCGCATCGCCATCGTGCGTCGGGCCAAGGCCACTCATGCTTGCGTATGATACGGAATGCCGTCCGTACAATGGCCGGGCAACCCTGAACCGCGCGACAACCGGTCTCGTTCCAACAACGGGAGAGATCGCGAGATGAGCAAGGTTCTAGTTCTTTACTACAGCAGCTACGGTCATATCGAAGCGCTCGCTGAAGCAATTGCCGAAGGCGCACGCTCGCAAGGCGCTGTCGTCGATGTCCGGCGCGTGCCTGAAACCGTGCCCGACCACGTCGCACGCGCCGCCCATTTCAAGCTCGACCAGGCCGCGCCGTTGGCCAGCATTGCAGAGCTGGAGCACTACGACGCCATCATCGTGGGAACCGGCACACGGTTTGGCCGCATCTCATCGCAGCTCGCGGCGTTCCTCGACCAAGCGGGTGGCCTCTGGGCCCGCGGCGCGCTCAACGGCAAGATCGGTGCGGCATTTGCGTCAAGCGCCACGCAGCATGGCGGGCAGGAAACGACATTGTTCTCCATCATCACCAATCTGATGCATTTTGGCATGACGATCGTTGGGCTGTCCTACAGCCATCAGGGGCAGATGAGCGTTGCCGAGATTGTCGGCGGAGCGCCCTACGGAGCGACGACGGTTGCGGGCGGCGATGGCTCACGGACGCCGAGCGAAATCGATCTCGCGGGTGCCCGGCATCAGGGTGAACTTGTGGCCCGGCTGGCCAACAAGGTCTTCGGCTGACGTTATCCCGATGCGTACGGATGCCCAATCATTCGATCAAGATGTGATCAATTCTTGCGATGCAGCGGGGCTGCATCGCAAGAGATCGCCATAAAGTCGAAGTGCACGCCTTGAGGGAAGTCTGCACGGGTTGTATCGTTCGATGATGGGCGACAATGGCATCATTCATATCGTTGACGATGATGAGTCTTTGCGGATTGCCGTCAGTGCGCTCCTTCGCTCGGTCGGTCATCTTGTCGATTTGCACGAGTCGACCAGCGCGTTCATCGACAAATACAAGAAGGCAGGAGCGTCCTGCATCCTGCTCGACATCCGCATGCCCGGTGTCAGCGGGCTCGATTTCCAGCACCGTCTGATCGAACTCGGCATCCGATTGCCCGTCATCATGATGACCGGTCACGGCGATATCCTGATGTCAGTCCAGGCGATGAAGGCGGGGGCCGTCGATTTCCTCCCGAAGCCGTTTCGTGATCAGGATTTGCTCGATGCCGTGTCGGTTGCACTCACGCGTGATCAAGAGCGACTGGACACCGAAAGCCACGCTTCCGGGCTCCGGCACCGTTTTCAGTCTCTGTCACCGCGTGAACGGGAGGTGATGGCTCTGGTCACTGCCGGCAAGATGAATAAGCAGGTGGCCGGCGATCTCGGCCTCAGCGAAATCACGGTGAAAATCCATCGGGGTTCGGCAATGCGCAAGATGGGCGCGCGGACCCTGGCCGATTTGGTCAAGATGTCCGAGACATTGCGTCTGTCCGGCTAAGGACCATCCGATTGTATGATAGATCGCGTTTCCGGGCCGTGAGATACGGTCAACTCAAAGAACAAGATGGGAAACGCAATGGAGAGTCCGATTTGTCACGAGAGCAGCTGATATCCGTGATCGACGACGATCCATCCGTTGTTCTAGCCGTTGTCGGATTGGTGCGATCTCTCGGATACCAGGCCAGCGGCCATGCGTCCGCCGAGGAGTTTCTGGCGTCAGGCGAGACACAGTCCGCCCGCTGCGTCATCACGGACATCCAGATGCCGGGTATGAGCGGAATCGCCCTGAAGAGCCACCTCTCGTCCAACAATGTCATGACACCGGTCATCATGATCACCGCGCGGACTGAGGCTGTGTTGCTGGCACGAGCACGGGCCAGCGGAGCGTTCTGCCTCCTGGGTAAGCCCTTCGAACCCAATGCACTGATCAAATGCCTCGAGGAGGCTCTTGCCAATTGAATGGGGCCGAGAAGCAGCGGCAGCAACGAGGCCAAAGAAAATGCTCCTAAGCGCCGTCTGTTTGGGCTGATGCTGGTGATGTCTATACCGGTAGGTTAACCGTGAAACGCGCGCCGACATCGCCCTGTGAGGCCAAAATCGTGCCGCCATGGGCCTCGACGATTGAGCGGCAGATCGCCAAACCCATGCCCATGCCCGTCGCTTTCGTGGTGTAAAAACTCTCGAAAAGCCTGTTCGCCTCTTCCGGCAAACCATGTCCGCTGTCTTCTACCTGCAAGGAGACCAGCCCGTCAGCCAGCCGTGATGTCACGAGGGTCAATCGACGGCGGTCGTTTCCTACCATGGCCTGCATAGCATTGACCGCGAGGTTGACGATCACCTGCTGCATCGGTGTGCGGTCCATCATCAATTCCGGCAAATCCGGCTCGAGCTGCACATCAAGGCTGATGTCCTGCGCCTTCAGTTCATGGTCGAGAAACGTCAGCACATCCGCGACCAGGGAATTCATGGAGATCGCCACGCGTTCAGGCTCACGCCGCTCGGCCATGGCATGAATGCGCGCAATGATCGACGCGGCCCGCTGCGCGTCGGCAACCATCCGTGTTGCGAGGTCACGCACTTCGTCCAGTTTCGGCGTCTCGGCTGCGAGCCAGCGCAGGCTCGCAGCGCCGCTTGCCGCGATGGCGGCCAGTGGCTGGTTGACCTCGTGCGCGATCGACGCGGTCAACTCGCCCAACATGGAAATCCGCGCTGCATGGGCAAATTCCGCCTGCATCTTCTGCAGGGCCGCTTCCGCACATTTGCGTGCCGAGATGTCGACGACGCCGATCAGCATGATGCCACGCCGACGATTGTCCTGTGAGAGCGAGACGGTGAACAGCACGTCGATCGGCTCGCCGTCGATGCGGTTAAGCCGCGTCTCGCTGATCACATGCGGCTGGCGGGTCATCGTTGCGACAAGCGCATCGATGTAGACGGGTTCGCTGTCGCGCGGCCAGAAGGCGGAAATGGACTTACCGATAATTGCGTCTCGGGTGGGGGCTCCAAACAAGGCGAACCCGCTCTGATTGAGATCGAGCACCATTGCCCGCTCCATGGTCGCGCGGACAAACGCGCGATCTGCCAGAAGATGGCCGCGCAAGTCCCTGACACCCTGGTCGCGCAGCGACACCAGCATCGCGCCAACTTCTGTGAAATCGACCTCCCAGAAAGCGACAGCCATCGCCTCGAACATGTTGCGGTAGCGGTATTCACTTTCGCGTAGCGCGCTTTCGGTCGTCTTGCGGTGCGACATGTCACGCGCCGTTTCAATGATCCTCACGACTTTGCCATGTGTGTCTCGTTCTATGATCCAGCGGATGTCGAGCACGCGCTCCTCGCCAGCCCTGGTCAATCGAACGAGTTCACCCTCCCACAGACCATCCGTCAGCAAAGCCACCATCAGGCCCGGCAGATCTTTGTGCCGAGTCCCAAGCAGTTCGTCGATATTTCGTCCTACCGCGTCGCTTCTCTGCCAACCGTAAAGAAGTATCGAAGCTGCATTCCAGTACAGAATCGATCCGCTCGCATTGCGAGTGATGACGCTTTCGTGCAACAGATCGAGAATATCCGGCTGGGTTTTCATCCTCGATTTTGTCGGCGAAGCGATATCAGTTGTCCAGAGGTGAACAGCGCACGGCATGATTTTGCTGCGCACGCGATCGTTCATTGACTATTTATTTAACAAGGCCGCCATCACACGTCTCGTTGGCGCGATCCTGCTCGAGCAGAACGACGAGTGGGCCGTGCAGCGCGCCCGTTGCATGACGCTGAAAACAGTGGCCACAATGAGCGATGATCCCCTTGTCATCTTGCCCGCCGTGGCGGCATGACATCATCCGCTCCCGGATGACAGACTTGGGTTGTACACTCCGATTGTAAAGCACTGCCCTTTTCCGGCTGCAGACGTGCCGGTGTCGGGCAGATACCCGCAAACCGTAGGCATCAATGCCCCAGCGCATTGAGTATGAGGTCAGCGCGGGCTTGTAGGGTCGTTGTCGGCAAGACCACGACCTCGTAGCCGAGAGACCGATAGGCGCGGACAAGACGGCGATACTCGGCCTCCGCTTCTGCGAAGCCGTGTCTGCGCTGCGCGTCATTTAAAAAGATGGCACGCCATGGCGGCACCATGAAGACGGTGCGGTGATAGCGATGCGTTCGACAAAGCGCCTCCAGCGCTCCTTCGCCCGTCAGATGATCGAGCGCTGCGCAAGCATCAATCAGCCCGCGATCGAAGAAGACGAGGGCTGGAAGCTCATTCGCGCGACTGCGGTCGTCGAGCGCCAGTTCAATCGCCCGGCGTGCGAAAGCAGCACCGTTGACCCAGGGTAGCGTCTGGTCGTCGGGGCTTGCCGCGCCGCTCACGATTCGGCGTCCAGGCTCCTCGATGGTGGCGTGGCCGCGCGTGCCCAGCTCTGCGAGCAGGCTCGACTTGCCGCCACCCGAGCAGCCTGAAATGATGACGAAGCGGTCCATAGATGCTCTCGTGAGGCATTGAGCAGAACATCAACCTTCAGGTCCCCATGACGAGCACTGCAGTTGGCATCTGCCAACGTCCGCTATCGCAAGCGCCGCAGCAACCGTCAAAGTGCGCCAGAAGGTCCGCAATCGGCCAAATCCTTCCGGTACCGTCATTCGCGCGCTTCAAGCGGCATCAGAGGAATGCATCCGCCCTAACGCCAAAGCGTTGCGCCAAAGCCTTGGCGATCCCTTTGCTGATGGTTCTGCGACCGGTGAGGATGTCGGAGATGCGGCTCTGCGGGGCGCAGTCGGAGAGATCCTCTTGCCGCAATCTCTGGCTTTCCATCAGGAAGCGCAGCACCTCGTGGGGCGGTGCATCGGGGACATCCACAGTGCGCGCTTCATAGGCGCTGACCTGATCGTCGATGAGATCGAGCACCTCTGCAAGAGGATGATGCTCGTCCTCGCCGATCTCATCGATGATGCCTCCGATCACGGCGCTGGCACGAGCGTAATCCTCCGCCGTGCGCACAACGCCGACGCCCATCAGATCACGCAACGGTCGCCAGGCAGCAAGGATTGCCTGCACATCCGGAGTCGGTTGCCTCGCCTCTGCCATGGTCATCTCCTCTTCCACGCGCCACGATCATATACGGAATGCGTCAAGACGTTCCGGATGTAGACCTTGCGCCGGTTGTAGTGGATCGCGGCAATCAGCCGATACTTGTTCCCGCCGATATCGAAGACCGTCAGGCCATCGACATGATCGACGCTGCCAAACGTCGCCTTGAGCTCAGCGAAGTTGGCGAAATCGTTCATGCGCATCAGCGTCTGCCACGCCGCCAATGGCGCTTGCGCATCCGGGTATCGTGTCCAGAACGCGACGAGCGCCGGTTTGGCGATGAAATGCATGGTAGCCTGAATATACCATAATGATATTTTGTCAATGCGTCGGAGTGAAGATGCGGCTACGATCTCGCAAGATGCGGCTACCTTCCATGGGAGAACGCAATGACAAAAATCCAATCCGCAACAACGCGCCAAGCCTGGAACGCGGGCATGATCGTCGGCCCGAAGGCACCGCTGAAACCCAAGCACATCTGGGAAATCCGAACACGCTTGAAGATGGGGGCCAAGCTGCGCGACCTCGCCCTGTTCAACCTTGCCATCGACAGCAAGCTGCGCGGCTGCGATGTGGTCAAGCTGCGCATCGCCGACGTGATGACGGGTGGCGCTATCCGCCTGCGATCAACCGTCGTGCAGCAGAAGACCGGGCGGCCTGTGCCCTTCGAGCTGACGGATCCGACGCGCGAGGCGCTCATCGATTGGCTAAAGGTCCGCCGTGCTGTCGGTTGCGATTGGTTGTTCCCAAGCCGCCTCCATGCGGGTGAACACCTCACGACCCGCCAATACGCTAGGCTGGTCGATGAATGGGTTGAGATGGCCGGGCTCGACTCGACAGCTTTCGGCACACACAGCCTGAGACGCACTAAGGTCGCCATGGTCTACAAGCGCACAGGCAATCTGCGCGCCTGTCAGCTGCTGCTCGGACATACCGAGTTGGAGAGTACCGTCCGCTACCTCGGGATCGAAGCCGATGACGCGCTGGCGCTATCGGAGCAGACGGAGATCTGACGACCGGCCGTCGATATCAACACGGTATCGGCGGCCTCGAATTTGAGCATGGCACTGTCCGCTTCGGCCCATTTGCTGGACGACGCCCCAGCGCAAGTACCTGCGATGTCATCGAAAGCCGTGAAAAGCCGCCGTTCGATGTCCGCTCAGCCTTCGATTGCAGAGAGATTTAGGGGTCGATTGCTTCTCCCGCCTCGCGCCCTTACCTGCCATTGGCCCTGGCCAGTGCGGAGGTTCGAAGACGCCGGAAAGCAGACTATGTCGTGAAACCAAATTCACCTTTAGTCCACGAGAACTGCTGACTATTCAGTCCCGGCATATGGTGGATAGGCATTGGGTTGACCCGTTTCGATTTTGGTGCCCAGCAATTGTAGGTGAACCCCGCGGGGCGTGAGGGTTCTCGATGTCTCAAGTCATCTGCCAAAGTTATGGGCACCGACGACGTCATCGAGGTGCCTGATGAGTTGATCATGGCTGAGCCAGGGAGCTTGCAGCGCTTCCGCGCGTGACCATGCTTCTCATCAGGCCTACATTATGCCGAATTTGTTCCAGGCCTCGACTGTGCTCATGCCTTCGCGAATGGCCTTTGCAACGCGCTTTTCACCGCGCGCCTTTTCGAAGGCCAATCGCAGGGTTTCCTTCTCCGCCGCCTTCGGGATCGCCAAAGAGAATTGTGCCCGGGTCGATTGTCACGGCTCCAACTTCAATTCGAAGCCGGTAGTCGAGCACCTTGCCGCGCACGCCTTGATCCTGACCATAGGACCCATGGCAAAAGGTCGGGAAGCCAAGCTTGCGGATGCCATGGGTGTCGCGCGCATACCCATTCAAGATCGCTCCGGCTGCATTGAGAACGCGGGCGCGGGTCGACATCATCTCGCCCCACTGGGCATAGGCGCCGCAAACACCGGAAGTGATGTAGATCTCATTTGGCTTGAGATCGTCGAGTGCCGCGAACATCACCCCGAATGGCTTTGTTGCCAGACCTGACCTGCCATCCATCCATCCCAGGCTCGACAAAGAAATCAGCTTCGAGCACCGTCATAGCCCGTCCAATGATCACCATGTCGTCAGACAATGGCCGGATGTTAGGTGGCAGATACTGGTGTCGGAAGCCCTGCACATCGAGGACGTCGCCAATGACACTCGAAAACAACTCCTTGCGCATCAGAGCGAACAGATCTGCTTCCTTGTCGGGAAGCTGGATGGTCATCGTGGAGGCCCCTCAATCGGGTGGCCACGCGCATGGGCGGGCAAGGTTCCAGCACATCGTCCTGCAACAATGTCAGTGGGTCAGCCTGTCAATTCCGGCCCGTCCAGACCGGCGGCGAGGAAACCGCCATCGACGGCGATGGTCTGCCCAGTGATGAAGCGTGCGGCGGGGGATGCGAGGAAAACTGCAGCCCCGACCAATTCCTCGAGATCACCGAAGCGCCGGGCCGGCGTGCGGCGCAGCGCGGCGTCCTTGCGGTCCTGGCGCATCTTGTCCCGATTAAGGGCAGTCATGAAGAAGCCGGGGGAGATCGCGTTCACCCGAACGCCGCCTGTCGCCCATTCGCTGGCCAGCGCACGGGTCAGTCCCAGCACGCCATGCTTGCTGACAGTATACGGCGACGAAAGCGGCATGCCGCGATGGGCTGCCATCGAAGCGATATTGATGATTGCCCCGGAACCACGGACCAACATGTCACGGCCAACCCGGGTGCAGGCGAAATAGACGCTGGTCATGTTGGTGTCCATGATCTGGCCGTAGTCCTCGCGCGTCACGTCCACGGCCGCCTTCAGCGTGGTTGTGCCTTGTGAATTGACCAGGATGTCGATCGCGGCGAACGCCTTGGTGGCCGCACTCACGACCTGTTCCAGTTGCACCGGATCGGCGATGTCGGCCGGATAGGCCTCGGGTGCCGCGCCAGCATCCTTCAGCCTTTGCACAGCGTCAGCCAACTTTGCTGGCGTGCGCCCGACGATCGCGACGCGCGCGCCGGCCTGATGCATTCCAATCGCAATTTCGAGGCCGATGCCGCTTGTTCCGCCGATGATGAGGGCGGCCTGACCTGCGAGCGAAAACCGTTCTGCATGCGTGTTCATGATGCTTCCTTTGCAAAGTAATGTGCGCGTGAGGGACCCAGTGAATCGGCGTTGTTGACCAAGGCGCGCATGAAGCCCAGCGCGTAGGCCT
>JBOFFB010000611.1:0-1861 GCA_051648385.1 Allobosea sp. | reverse complement strand
CGTCCGCCCGCCGGCAGTTCCTCGCCCGAGGCCCAAGGCCCGCGCGATGGTCGCGCCGCCGAGGCCCGGACAGGAGACCCGCCATGCGCCATCGTTCTCTCTCGACCCGCGACGACCGACCGGACGCTGCAGCAGCGTTCACATGCAGTCCGCACGTCGACCCCACTGAGCGGCAGGCCGACCAGTTCGCAGCCGGTTTCGATCCTGCCGAGCACGGCTCGCCGACGGGCCATGTGCTCTCCGAGCTGCAACTCTACGGCTACCGGCCCTTCGAGGATGTTCCAGATCCAAGGCCGCTGCCGGACGGCAATGCGCTGGCCGGCGCGATCGCCGACATCATGGACGCGCTCGTCGTCAGTCTCTCCGACACCCGCCTTGAACCCGACCTCGAGACGTTGCTGTGGGGCCAGGTCAATCTGTTTCACCGCGCCGCCGAGCGCATTGGCCGTGATCTCGATCAGAACGAACGGGCGCAGCGCACCTCGCAATCCGAGCAGGACGGTTCGGAGGTGCAGTCGGTCGAGCTCGAGAAGCTGATCGCCGAAGGCCTCACGATGGTCGAGCGCCGCGACGCGTTTGAGCTGATGCGCGACCAGGCAGCGGATCTGTTCGAGCGTCACACCGGCACGCTCTGGCGGCCGCGCTCAGGCTCCCAGGTCAACCACCGCACGTTGACCTCGGCCATGATCGACAGCCGCGAGTTCATCGCCGCCAAGCGCCGGGCCGAGACCGAAGTGCTGTTGCCCAAGGGTCCGAAGATCGCGCTGACTGGCGGCATGGCGTTCGAGGACCACGCTCTGGTCTGGGACCGGCTCGACAAGGCGCATGCCAAACACCCTGACATGGTGCTGCTGCATGGCGGCTCACCGCGCGGGGCCGAACACATCGCTGCGCTCTGGGCCGACAACCGGAAGGTGCCGCAGATCGCCTTCCGCCCGGACTGGACGACCCACGGCAAATCCGCTCCCTTCAAGCGAAACGATGCCCTGCTCGATGTGCTGCCCATCGGCGTGCTGGTGTTTCCGGGTACCGGCATCCAGGACAACCTCGCCGACAAGGCGCGGAAGATGGGCATCCCGGTCTGGCGGGCGGATCGCATCGGTGGTTGAGCTGCTTGGTTATCTGGTCTCGTCCATTCGAGCGGTGGCCGTGCCGCTCGGGCAGCGCGGAGTGCGTTCCCTCTCAGAAATGCTCCTCGAGGAACGCGGCCATTGACGCTGTCACGCCGATCACCTTGTTCGTGGCCTGCCGATAGAACTTGAAATTCAGCTCTGTCTCGGGGCGTCCGTCCGTCCAGTTCGAGAAACTCTTGAGCTCGTCGCGGCCCAACCTTCGCAGAGCACGCGCCACCACCTTGACCGTCAGGCTGATGCGCGGTGTCTGGCGCGCAAGATCGGGCTTGCGAGGTACGGCCTCAACAGCCGTGACCACGGCCTTGGCGACGAGGCCCTGCCCACCCTCGTTCTCGCTTGCGAACAGGAAGATGGTGTCGCCGGATGCGAGCCGCTTGCCGTCGTACATGGTCTTCTGTCGTTCAAAGATGTGCCTCTCTGCATCCGGATCGTCGATCTGCGTCTTGATCGCGTAGGTCATGCTGCGCCTCCGATTCAACATCTTTGTCCGTTGTTTGGCTGCGTTTCCCGAAGACTATAAAGTCGTCTGTGTGCAGTGAAAGCGCTTCAACCTTGCCAGCCGTTGTTTTCCCTGGTCGGACGAGCTTGTTCCTCTGCCGGTTTCAGAACAGCCGCACATCAAGCGTGAATGGTTCAGCCGCCACGATCTGGATGCGCGCCGCCTCCGGATGGCGGTGGTTGATGACGATGTTGAGGTCTGGCGAGCCTGCAATCGGCACGATGGCGCT
>JBOFFB010000610.1:0-7699 GCA_051648385.1 Allobosea sp. | reverse complement strand
TGAGCGAAGCCCGCTTGCGCAAGGATGGGATGAGATGGACGCCACCGTTATTGTTGGAATCGATGTGTCGAAGGATCGTCTGGACGTGCACGTGCGTCCGGGCGGGAGTGTGTTCTGGGTGAGCCGGGATGGCGACGGAGTTGCCAGCCTGATCGAGCAGCTTGAGCGGTTCACCATCAAGGCCGTTGCGGTCGAGGCGACGGGCGGCTTCGAGAAAGTAGTTGCGGCGGGTCTGGTGGGGGCTGGGTTGCCGGTCGTGGTGGTCAATCCGGCGCAGGTGCGCGCCTTTGCCAATGCGCTCGGCAAGCGGGCCAAGACCGACCCGATCGACGCCGCCGTGATCGCGCACTTCGTCGAGGCGACGGCCCCCGTGATCAGGCCGTTGCCTGACGAGGAGACCCGGCTTCTGGCCGATCTGGTGGCTCGCCGCCGGCAGATCGTCGCCATGATCGGGGCCGAACGCCAGCGCGAGATGCGTGCCCCCGCCCGCATCGCCAAGAGCATCCGGCGGTTGGTCAAGGCGCTGGAAAAGGAGCTGGCCGTCATCGATGGCGACATCGACGATGCCGTGCGCGGCTCGCCTGTCTGGTGCGAGAAGGAGGACCTGCTTAGCTCCGTGCCGGGCATCGGCAAGACCATCGCCCGCACGCTTCTAGCTGAGCTGCCTGAACTGGGCACGCTCGACCGCCGACAGGTGGCAGCCCTGACCGGCCTCGCGCCCTGGACGCGCCAGTCCGGACAATGGCGCGGCAAGAGCTTCATCAGCGGCGGCAGGGCCGATGTCCGGGCTGCGCTGTTCATGGGTGCCATGGTCGCCAGCCGCCATAATCCAGCCCTCAAAGCTTTCCGCGACAAGCTCGTCGCAGCGGGCAAACCAAAGCTCGTCGCCATCATCGCAACCGCCCGAAAACTCATCACCATCCTCAATGCCATCATCAGGGACAAACAACCATGGCGCGAACAAATCGCTTGACCGGCAAGACAGTCGCTCCCCTCAACGCGGCTTGCCCCACCCCTCTCCCCGGTTCCGCACCTGCTCGAAGGGACAGGGCGGGCCTGTCCCTTCGGTTCATGAAGACAGGCGGCGCTCTGCAACTGACGGAGAACGATCACGACCACCACCATATCCTAAGGGATGGCGCCAAGACGACGTGATAGCTCCAGGATGGCCGCCGCCGTCTCGCCCGGGCGCAACATGGGATCAAGATGCGTGCCGTGCAGGTTGGACACGGGCCAGCCGCGACGCGTCGCCTCTACCGTTGCATGATCATAAATCTTTGATGTCTGGATAAAGCCGGCGGGAACATGGCTCCAGTCGTCAAGCTCGATCGCGTCGTCGAACCAGTCGATATGCATCTTCGGGACGCCGCTCTCGAAGCGACTGAACGCGGCCTCATCGCGCGCCAGCAGATCGATGCCAACGTCGGAAGCTCGCTGCGGGTCTTGCGTGAACCATTTCGACCAGATCGGAAGCGTTCCGCCTGCGTCGGCCAGTGTCCGAATGTGCTCGCGCAAGGCAGGCCTTACGGGTCTGGCCGCTCCCTTTATTGGTGGAATGTCGCCATCGACGATGATGACGCCCTGTGTTGGCAGCTTCGTCGACAGATTTGCAACAAGCGCACTGGCGGAACTGTGTCCGATCAGAACATAGGCATCAGCTGGCGTGATCAACTGGCGCAGAATATCAGTCCATTCTCGCCATGCCGGCGGCGGTGAATGATCGGCCAGAACATCTGGCACCTGAACCCGCCATCCGGACTCCTGCAGATGCCTGCCGCTTGGTTCCAAGCTTGCCGCTCTCACCAGGGGTCCTGCGACGAGGACGAATTCAGGTTGCATTCTGGACCCGATCGCTTGGCTGACGCATATGCGATCTCATCTGGTAACTATGGATGGATGCTGTTTGAACCTAAGGTTTTTGCATACCTTGATTGTACCTATAAATTGGCCATTCATCGGCATATTCGTCCAACGAAGTCTCGAGTCTGGATCAACTCCATCGCAAGTTCGACCTCAATTACGCTTGCGCCCCGACCGTCACCTCGACAATCAGCGCATCGTGCCGCCAATACTCCTGATCGAAGGTAACGGGCTGCCCGGCATCATCGTGCGTCAGCCGCTTGAGGAACAGGCCGGGCGTGCCCGGTGCGAGCCGCAGGTCTCGGGCATGCGGGTTCAGCAATGCGGTTGGATGCATGGCGACCTGACGACGCTTGAGAACCAAACCGTAGTGTCTTTGATAGACAGTGGCGAGCGAGACGTCTTCATCAACATGCGCGAGCAGGCCTGGGCAGCGTGCTGCAACGACATGAGACAGTTCGAGAAAAGCCGGCCGCGCATCGATGAGCCTGAGGCGTCGGATGCGGTAAATCGGCTCCTCTTCTGGCACACCAAGGTCTGCGGCGATCTCTGATGAGGCCGGCAGTTCCTCCTTCTGCAGCACCACTGAACCCGGTACGCGCCCCTGCGCCTTGACGGCTGCCGTGAAGCTGACGTCATGGGCTGGCGCGTAGCGAAAGCGGGGCGGCGACAGAAACCAGCCGGAGCGATCAAAGCGGTGGATCAGGCCCTCGGCTTCGAGTTGCCACAGGGCCTTGCGCACCGTCATGCGCGAGATGTTGCACTGTTCCGTCAGCCAGCGTTCCGATGGAAGCCGGCCATCATCGCGCAGCTTCAGTTCCAGCAGCATGGACCGGATACGATCTGGCCAGACCGAAGCCGTGCCATCGGGGCTCGCAACGTCAGGGAGTGCCGGTTCATCAAGGGCCATGGAGTTACAGGTCTTTCAATGGTCTGCGGAAGGCAGGCGGCCAAAGCGCTTCTCCGCCAGCGCCACCAGCCTTAGAAGCGGAAAACAATAGGCGAAGTAGAGCAACGCCACCACGCCATGGATGAGCAAAAGCTCGCGCGGATGGCGCAGGGCCAGCATCTCGCCTGCCCGCACCAGTTCAGAGATGCCCACGACCGAGACAATCGAGGTGCTCTTGACCATCACGACATAGAGCCCGCCCAGCGGCGGGATCATCAGCCGTGCGGCCTGCGGCAGCACGACCAGTGCCAGTCTTTGCGGCAGGTTCAGTCCCATGGCCATGGCCGCCTCGACCTGGCTTTCGGGGACGCTCTCCATGGCGCCGCGCGTAATCTCGGCGACATAGGTCGCGGCATAGAGGCTGAGGGCGAGAATAGCGGCCATTTGCGCTTCCATCTGCAGGATGCCGAGCCCCGTCCGCGGCAACACGAAATAGGCAATGTAGAGCTGCACAAGGAAAGGCGTACCGCGCACCAGATGGATGATGAGACCGATCGCGGGCGCCATGATCGGGACATGCAATGCGCGGATGACGCCCAGCACGAACCCGAGCAGGCTGCCGATCAGCAGCGTGACGAGTGACAGCTTCAGCGTCATCCACAGGCCCATCAGCAGCGGCGACCAGAACCACCAGGATTGCAGGAGCGCAAAGGTGTTCACCAACGTCTCCTGCGGGTGGCAATGCGCCCTCCGGAAAGCTTGTCTTGCCGGCGTTCAACCCTACGGACCAACGCTAAGGCGATGAGATAGATGAGCAGATAGCCGATGGCGGCGGTGATGAAGCCCTCGTTGGGCAGCAGCCGGTCGCTCATCAAGGCAACGCCAGCGCCGGTCAGTTCGACAACGCCGATGAAACTGACGATGGAGCTGTCCTTGATCAGCATAGCGGTCTGGCCAATGAGCGGTGGGGAGACGCTGCGCGCCGCCAACGGTAGGATGATCAGCCGCAGTGTCTGCATGAAGCCCAGGCCAAGCGCCCGTGCTCCTTCGCGCTGGCCCTTCGGCACGCCGTCGATGCCCGCGCGGATGATCTCGCTGAAATACGCCGCGCTGTTGAGGCCCAGCGCGAGAACGCCGGCTTGCAGCTCGGTGAGACGACCCAACAGTGGGAGCGGACCCAGTGCGAAGTAAAGCAGGTAGAGCTGGATGAGCAGCGGGGTCGCGCGCACCGCCTCGACATAGCCAAGCGAGATGCGGCCCAGCCAGCGCGGCCCGAACGATCGGCTGATCGCCAGCAACACGCCAAGGCCCAGGGCGATGGCCAGCGCGATGGCGGAGACCTGCAGAGTGACCACAAACCCAGACAGGAAGGCCGGAGCATAAGCCCCGACCACGCGGTAATTGTAGAAGCCGATGAGCCAATCCATCAGACGGTGGTCATATGCGCGCCGGTGATCACATGTGGTCCTTGCGCCAGGTATCGCCGCGACGCCAGTAATCGGCCCAACGATCAAGCTTGCCGTCGCGCTTGGCCCAGTAGAGCCAGTTGTTCATCCAGCTGATGAGATGCGTCTTTTCGGGGCGCACGCCAAAGGCTTCCGGCCAGAGATAGATCTCTTCGGGCAAGAGTTCGAAGGTGTCGCCATATGATAGCATGTTGGAGCGGGCATTTGAGCGGGTGTTGATGACGGCATCGGCACGGTCGGCATTGGCGGCTTCGGCCAGCGCTGGGCCACCGCCGGCAAACTCACGAATGGTCGCCAGCGGAAACTCGCGCTCGAGGATCAGCTTGTTGCTGGAGCCTTGGGCAACCGCAATCGAAAGGCCCTGCTTGTTGAGGTCCGTAACGGATTTGAAGCCCTTGGCGCGCTTGGCATAGAGCATGGCAGGCTCGGCATAAAATTCGTTGGAAAAGCTGAGCTGCAATGCGCGTTGCGGCGTGGGTGCCATGTCAGCCGCGATGAAATCAACCTTGCCGGAGATGGCGGCGGGGATCAGACCGCGGAAATCATAGTCCTGCATGGTCAGCTTGACGCCCATGTCGGCGGCCATCGCCTTGACGATGTCGATCACGAAGCCGACGCGCTCGCCCTTGGCGTTGACGAAGCTCACCGGTGGGCCTTGCGTCTGCACAGCGACGATCAACTCACCACGCTTGATGATCTCTTCGATGCCAGGGCCAGCCGATTGCGCCTGCGCGGTTGGCGCAAAGCCGAGGGCGGCCATTGCGATGGCCATGGCTCCCATCAGCCTGCGGGTTGGTTGAAAACCTGTCGTCATGATGATCCTCCTCCTGCCGTGTCGTGACCATGGCACAGCCCGAATGCCCTGTAAATTGGGCTAGCCCAGATTGATGACAGGCTCGTGACAACGACCAAAGATGCTCAATCGATGCGGAAGCGTTGCAAGGCCTTCCTGTCGAGGGTGACGCCGAGGCCGGGTCGCGCAGGAACAATCACGCCGCCTCCACGAACGGTCCATGGCTCGCCGTCCACCAGATCATCCTCGGCATAGTCGATCAGCGACTGAGATGGTCTGGTGATCGCGTGGGATGCGATCCCCATATGGCACATTGCCGCCCAGCTGATGCCGAGTTCCCACATGGCGCGCAACCAGGTTCTGCGCCCGCGCCGGGCCGCCTCGGCCATCATGGCCATGGTCTCGCTGAGTCCGCCGAGGACGCCAATGTCAGGCACCAGCGCCGTGATGCCGGGAAATGCATCCGCGATGTCCGGATCGAGGCAGTGCGTGGAGACCGGCACGCCAAACTCCTGCCCAAGCACGCTCATCTCTTTCAGCGACCGCACTGGTTCTTCGATGTTGGCAAGGCCAAAAGGGGAAGCACCGCGCAGGAACAGGCGGGCTTCATCAGGTGTGTAGGTCATGTTGGCATCGACAGCGATGCCAATGCCCGGACCCAGCGCGGTCCGGACAACGCGCACCGTCTCGATGTCCGTCGCCGCGTCATACCGCGCCACCTTGAACTCGAACAGGTCTGACCCCGTCAGTTGGACGGCGCGTGTCGCTTGAACAGCGAGCGAGGCCGGCACGTCCTTCGGAACGAACCCCATCTCCGGATCGGGCGGATAGCCCCAGGCGCAGAACAGGGACCGCTCGCGTGCCTTGCCGCCAAGCAGTTGATACAACGGCTTGCCCTCGGCCTGGCCCAGCAGATCCCACAAAGCCAGATCGATGGCGGCATAGGCCAGCCGGTCGCAGTCTCGTTCGGGAAAGCCATAGTCGATCCGCCCCGGCAGGCAGCGCGACCGGATCAGATCACGATCAAGGGCCGACAGGCCGGTGATGGCAGGCGCAAAGCGTTCAGCAATGGTCTTGGCGGCCCAGACGGTGCGAGCTTCACCAATACCGACCAGTCCATCCGCTGTCTCGATCTCGACAATGGTGCGGTCGATATGGCTGCGACGCACCCAGCGCGCCGTGTCTCCAGCGATGACAGGAACGAGCACGGGTGTTGCTCTGACACGGGAAATAAGCAGCTTCTGCACAGGTCATCGCTCTATCAATTTGGGCTAGCCCAGATTGTTGAACAGCAGATGGCGAAGCGCTGTCTCTGTCAAGCAGCAACCATGATGTATCATCACGAAGGTTGTTCGATGTGGCCAATTTGGTCGCCGATTCCGATGCCACTGATCCCCAGCGTGACAATGCGCCTGACGATGGCGGGGCCGCCTCCCTTTCGGCATCGCATCAAACGGGGTTCTGACTGTTTTCGACGTCGACGGGCTGGCTGCTGTCGCCGAGTTCGTGTTCAGCCACGCAGCCGAGTCACTCGATTGCACATGGCACGCCATGGCGACTCCAACCGCATCTGCGCCAGCGCGAATTTGATCAAGTCATTATAGTGACCGAATCTGACGATTAGTGTACGGCGTCATGTCCACGAGGTTCGTCGATCAAGATGCGTCGTTCTTCCGTTCTTTTCATCGCAAGTCTGTCGGCACCCTTGATCTCGGCGCAGACAAGCAGCCATGCGCAGGATCAGTGGCTTGTTTTCCCACCCAATGCTGCTTTCGAAAGCGGGGACACATGGCTCGCAAATGGCCAGCGATTTCGGCTGTATGGCGTCCAGAGCTGTCTTCGGAGCACGTTCTTCACCAACGCCCAGGGCCAACGGGTCGATTGCGGCGAGGCGAGCGTGGCCATGCTTGCTGCCATGGTCAGGGACCTGAAGCCCCTCTGCACTGTCTCGGCCCGCGTCACCGATCTTGCCTACGTCATCTGCATCGCAAACGTCACGGTGCAGGGCCAGCCTACGCGGCTCGATCTCGCCACAGCGTTGATCACGGCTGGCTACAGCTTCGCCGCCTTCAATTCCGATGGTCGCCCGGTGCATGAGCCGTATTTCGTGGCGCAAGTCGCGGCGCAACAGGCCAAACGCGGCTTTCATGCCTTCGTTGAACTGCCCGATCCCAATGTGATCCTGCTGCGTGCGCTCAGATCACAGACGCCTGCAACGTCTGCTGCCCCGTCGTTGACCCATCCTGCTCCCGCGGCTCCTCCAGCGGCATCACCTCCTGGTCGGTGATCGGCTCCTCGCCGTTTAGCTGTCAAACCCGCCTTCCTCCTCCGCGCGGCGCATCAGTCTTCGTCCCAACGTCGACCGAGCGAAGCCGTATAAGACCGCCAGCAGCATGACAGCGCCGCCGATCTTCAGGATCACGCCAGTAGGGTCTGAACGGCGGAGCTGGTCCCGACGCCCTCAGACTGTCGCGACGCCGGTCCCGACCACTTGCCACCCGATCAACGCGAGATCCTTCGCCGGATCGACGAGCTTCTGCGCCATGACTTCTTGCCCCCATGCCCGGCCCGTCCCCGGTTTGTCCGCGTCTTGAGCAGGACGCGGCGCTTGCCGGCGCAAGGGCCGAGCCCTCGGCTAACGCCGCCCTGACGGGTGCGCCCGCGCCGCGCCCTGCTGATCCGCTCCCGCGG
>JBOFFB010000609.1:0-2031 GCA_051648385.1 Allobosea sp. | reverse complement strand
TTTTGTTTTGTAATGGTGTGAAGGGCAGGGGCGTAGCGACAGGACACGCAGGCGCCTGTGCCCATGGGCGATCCGCAGCAACGGCCAGCCGCAGCAGCCCCGCTGACGCCGCAGGCACCCCGTGAGGCCTGCATCGCTGGTATGCGGATCAGGCGCCGGGCGCTGAATGCAAAAAGGGCCGGTCGATCGACCAGCCCTTGCCATGCCTGTCTGACCTGAAGTCTCAGGCGAAGCGAATGATCGCCACTTCTCCCTCAAGTGCGCCCTGATAGGCGGACGCATGCGGCTCTTCCTCGGGAGCGCCATTGATCATGCCGATCTGGTCGAGATCGGCCTCAAGGAAGCCCTCCTCGGACAGCGCATTCAGCGTCAGCCGGACGGCAGTGTCGTCATCCGGCGCCGTCAGCATCACATGCAGGTCGATCGGCTGGCCGCCGTCGGTTTCATAGGCCTTGGCGATGACGATGAACACCATCGGCTCATCGCGCGTATTGTCATTGTCGGGACTGGTGATCATGGCGACGGGTCTTCCTGTTCGAGGGAACCGATTCTCGGGTTCTGGCCGATTCGACCAGGCGGGCAGGGAGGTTGACCCTCCATCTCTTCTTATCTAGAAGTTTCCCCGGTCAAGCCAAGCCAAATTGTGCTTTGCACCCTTTTTTCCTGCACCGAAAGCCCGCAACCGCCTCTGCCACAGGGGCCCTTGCCCATTAATTCTCAGATGAGACTTGACGCAAAGAGGGGAAAACAGTAGTACCCCGGCCATCGGAGCCTATGTGAGACCGGGTTTTTCGGGACGACACGTCCTGGAGTTCGTCTCAAACAAGTCTCCAAACGCACGTTGACGACACGAATGCTGCACGCATGACGCGCTCTTTGAGTGCGTCCTCTGTCTTTTGTGGTCCATCCGCCAAAAACGGATCGGGCCACATTTTGCGCATGAAGAAAACTGTGCGGCCGCCGCCGGAAACGGCAAAACCAAAGGGCCCGCAAGGGCTTGAGACTAGTTTTTGCAAGGGATGGGTATATGCCTACCGTAAACCAGCTGATCCGCAAGCCACGTCAGGCACAGGTAAAGCGCAATAAGGTTCCTGCTCTCCAGGAAAATCCGCAGAAGCGTGGCGTTTGCACCCGCGTTTACACCACGACCCCGAAGAAGCCGAACTCGGCTCTGCGTAAGGTTGCCAAGATCCGTCTGACCAATGGCTTTGAAGTCATCGGCTACATTCCGGGTGAAGGCCATAACCTGCAGGAACACTCTGTCGTCATGATCCGTGGCGGCCGCGTCAAGGACTTGCCGGGCGTGCGCTACCACATCATCCGCGGCGTTCTCGATACCCAGGGTGTCAAGAACCGTAAGCAGCGCCGTTCCAAGTATGGTGCGAAGCGTCCGAAGTAATTCGGCCTTTACCTGATATCCGGCGCTGCGCGAGGTTCTCCGCGTGATGAAGCGTCCCTAACCGTTGAGAGACAAATAGTATGTCCCGTCGCCACAGTGCAGAAAAGCGCGAAATCAATCCGGACCCGAAGTTCGGCGATCTCGTCGTCACCAAGTTCATGAACGCCATCATGCTTCACGGCAAGAAGTCCGTCGCTGAAAGCATCGTCTATGGTGCGTTCGACGTCGTACAGGCCAAAGCCAAGGCTGAGCCGATCTCGATCTTCCATTCGGCGCTCGACAATGTCGCGCCGCATGTTGAAGTCCGTTCGCGCCGCGTTGGTGGTGCGACCTACCAGGTCCCCGTCGACGTACGTCCGGAGCGCCGCCAGGCACTCGCCATTCGCTGGCTGATCATTGCTGCGCGCAAGCGCAACGAAACCACCAGGGTAGATCGTCTGTCCGGCGAGCTGATGGATGCCGCGAACAACCGCGGTAGCGCCGTCAAGAAGCGCGAAGACACCCACAAGATGGCCGATGCAAACCGCGCCTTCTCGCATTACCGCTGGTAATCCACCGATTAAATATTGAAAGGCAGTCCGTTATGGCTCGCGAATATAAAATCGAAGACTACCGCAACTTCGGTATCATGG
>JBOFFB010000608.1:0-3673 GCA_051648385.1 Allobosea sp. | reverse complement strand
TAAGAAAGTTATCCTTTAAATTTGACAAAAGGAAAATAATCATATACTTGGCAATCGAGGAGGACAGTCATGTCAGATACCACGTTGCGCCACAGGTTGCCTTTGCTTGCCGCAGCACAGGCCCAGAAACACGTCACCCACAATGAAGCACTCTCGATCATCGACACATTGTTGAATCTCAGGCTCAAAAGCCGAGGCTTCAACGTGCCACCCGCATCGCCAGTGACGGGCGAGTGCCACATTGTAGGATCCGTGCCGACAGCTGCATGGACAGGGCAGGCTGCAATGCTGGCTGTCTGGTCAGAGAACGCGTGGCTCTTTCATCAGCCGCAGGCCGGGTGGCTTGCCAGTACCACCAACCCGCAAAAGCTGGAGATTTTTGACGGAGCGATCTGGCGCGAAGCCATGTCGGTCGTATCGACGCTGGGCATCAACGCAACACCGGATGCAGCGAATCCGGTTGTCATGCGCGTCAACAACATTCTTGCCACGGCAACCCTGCAGGCTGAAGGTGGTAACGGCGACGTGCGTCTGAAAATCAATCGCGAACTGAGCACGGATACGGCCAGCTTGCTTTTCCAGAGCGGTTTCTCCGGACGTGCGGAAATGGGCATCGTCGGCTCGGATCAGTTCTCGATCAAGGTTAGTCCGGACGCGAATACGTGGCACGATGCGCTCGCAATTGCGCCTGCGACCGGAGTGGTCACGTTTCCGTCCGGCGCGTTGGTCACCGTTCTGCGCAACCTGGTCATCAATGGCGATTTCCAGTTCAACCAGCGTGCCTTTGGCGGAGGCGCTCTCGCGGCGGGCACCTACGGCCTCGACCGATGGCGCGCGACAGTGAGCAGCAGCCTGGCGCTCAACGCCGGCATTCTCAATCTGGGAAGCGGTGCGATTGCACAGACGCTTGAAGCTGCCGCCTTCGGCATGTCGGGATTTGCGGCAATGCCTTACACGGTTTCCATCGAAAGCTTGTCCGGCGGCGTTCTTGGTGTCACTTTGGGTGATGCAACAGGACAGATTACGCCCGGCGCAGGACGGAGATCTGTCACGCTGACACCGTCTTCTGTCAACGCAACGATGAACCTGACGTTGACTGCTGGTAGTGGAGGGTCTGCGTTCACGCGTGTCCAGGTGCAAGAAGGATTTGCAGCCTCGGCGTGGTCACCAAGATACGCTCCTCTCGAGACGCTGCTCTGCCAGCGCTATTTCTGGAGGCCGGGCCATGACGTTTTCGTTGATACCTACCAGGTGTCCGGCGGGTATGATGCGGTCATGTTGGCGCTGTCCACCCGAATGCGCATACTGCCGACGGTGACCTTTTCGGTCAGCGAACATGAGAATGTCGCGGTCTCGGAACGCATCGTCTATGCCGTGTCCCCCCAGATGGCACGTGCGCAGGTCAGGGCAACGATGCTTGGTCGTTGCTACGCCATCTATTCGGCAGTCGCCTTCTCGGCGGAGTACTGATACCAAAGGTCATCATCTTTGACCCGTCAAAGATGATGAATTCCTCGCACCGGCTCGGGCGCGCGGTCGCGCTTGCCAACGAAACTATCGGTCAAACCCCATAGCCGTTGGTATGAGTGACGGGCGCGTAGGTTTCAGGCCAGCGCGCCCCGTGCCACCTCGATGATGTAACCTTGCGTGGCTTCGTCGAGATACGGATGCATCGGCAAGGCCACCACTTCATGCGCGACGCGCTCGGAGATCGGCAATCCATTTCCGGCTACCGGAAAACGCTTGTAGGCGGTCTGCTGGTGCAATGGCTTGGGATAGTAGATCGCGGTCGGCACGCCCTTTGCCTTGCAATCCGCTATGAAGGCGTCTCGCTTGGCTGCCGGAATGCGGAGTGTGTACTGAGCCCAGGTCGAGATACACCCGTCCATCACTTGAGGCGTGGCGGCGACGTCCGCAAGACCCGCTTCGTAGCGGCCGGCCACAACCTGTCGCTTGTCGATTTCTTCCCCGAAAATCGCCAGTTTCTGGAGCAGGACGGCCGCCTGCACCGTATCGAGGCGCGAATTCACGCCAATGCGGATGTTGTCATACTTGTCGGTGCCCTTGCCGTGGACATGCAGCGAGCGCATCACTGCAAGGTACTCGTCGTGAGGCGTGAAGATGGCACCGCCATCGCCATAGGCACCGAGGGGCTTGGCCGGAAAGAAACTGGTGGTGGCAAAATCGCCTATGGCACCCGTCACGCGGCCCTTGTATGTCGCGCCGAAGCCCTGGGCCGAATCCGAAATCAGGATGATGCCCGCTTCCTTGCAGAACGCCTCGATCGGGTCGTAGTCGGCTGACTGGCCGAACAGATCGACGGCGATCAAGGCCTTGACCTCAAGCCCCTCCCGCTTGGCTGTGTCGATGGCCAGGCCAAGGGTCTTCGGGTTCATGTTGTAGGTTGTCTCGTCGATGTCGACGAAGATGGGCGTTGCTCCCAGCCAGGCCACGACCTCTGCGGTCGCCGCAAAAGTAAAACTCGGGCAGATCACCGCGTGGCCTGGGCGTAACTTGAGTGCCATTAGCGGCAGCGCGATGGCGTCGGTGCCGTTGGCACAGCCCATGGCGTGCTTGGCACCGCAGAACGCCGCCAGCTTGCCCTCGAACTCCTTCACCTGCGGGCCGAGGATGTAGTTGCCCTCATGAACCGCCGCGAGAATGGCATCATCCATGGCCTTCCCGATATGGCGGCGCTGGGCTTTCAGGTCGATGAAGTCGATTTTCGGCAATGCGATGGCAGCGACAGTCATTCAGATGATCTCCTCGAGTTGGTCGGGGCCGACCTCCCGGTAGCGCCGGCCCGTTTCGGGGCAGACGAGATCGGGACCAAGCTTTGCGGCGACATGGCTCATCCATCCGATCCGCCTTGCTGGCACGCCGGCCATCAGGGCAAACGCCGGAACATCCCTGGCGACGACCGCACCGGCCGCAACAAAACAGAATTGACCAAGTTCATGGCCGCAAACGATTGTTGCGTTGGCACCGATCGACGCCCCGCGCCGCACGATGGTCGGCCTGTACTCCGACTTGCGCACGATCTCGGCGCGTGGATTGTTGACATTGGTGAAGACGCACGATGGACCGCAGAACACCCCATCCTCCAGAACCACGCCCTCGTAGACCGAAACGTTGTTCTGTATCTTCACATTATTCCCGACTGTCACCTTCGGGCCAATCACAACATTTTGCCCAATGTTGCACTTTTCACCGATGGTCACGTCACCCAGGACATGGCTGAAGTGCCAGATCTTCGAGCCTGCGCCAATCGACACCTTGTCGTCGACATAGGCCGAGGCATGGACCACGACACCTGAGCCAAGACGGGCACCGGGATGCACACCCGAAGTCTTCGGGGCAGCGGCAGGTGCGGGTGCTGCCATGCTGGCGCCGGCACGCTCCAGCGCGCGCAGCACACGCAAGCCCTCAGCACCATCTGTCCGCGCAGCCTTGCCGGATGCGACGACGTCCAGAAAATGGCGGCATTCATCCTTGAGCGGGTTGCCATCGGCGTAGGGCAGGGGCACGCCGCCTTCGTCGGCTGCCTTGACCGCGCGGGGCGTTGCGTTGATCCACTCGACGCTGTGAGCATAGTGCTTGAGCTTGTCAGCCGGGTTCTTGGCGCTGTCCTCGAAAACAACAGCCCCACGTTCGCCAATCACCACGAGGCGCT
>JBOFFB010000607.1:0-1783 GCA_051648385.1 Allobosea sp. | reverse complement strand
TGCGCTGGGGCTCGACGAGGACCTGACAGGTCCCTGGGAGGACACAGGCGGCTTTTCATGGGCCTGGTGACGCCGCTCAGGCAACTCAAAAGCCTCGCTGCTATCGAGCGGACCCATACAGCGCTGGGTGTCTTGCTCGCAGATATCACCAACACATTGAGTTCCAACGTCAATGCTCAGAATTATGTTGGCAATGATGCCGATACTTGTTGGCGCATACCTAGCATTACAGTTGCATATTTGATTTGAAGTGAGTTTTTTGTGCGCTTGCCTGATGTGCTCTTCGCCAGAGTGACCACGCGATGATGCTGGCAGGCTTGATACGTCGCTGTGCGAGCCGGATGGCGATGCGGCGGATTTCTTGGATGGACCAGCGGATCAGAGGGGCTTTGGCTTGCGAAGGGTCGTTCGGGAGCTTTTTGGGGGCGGCTCGGCATTGGCTTTGTGGCGGATGGCGGCCATCATGGCGAAGGCGAGCATGACGAGGCTGACGTGCCGGTGCCAGCCATGCCAGGAACGGCTTTCATTATGATCAAGGCCCAGTTCGTTCTTGGCAGTCTCGAAGCTGTCCTCGATGGCCCAGCGTTGGCCCTCGACCCTGACGAGGGCTTCGATGCCAGTTCCGGCCACGCACCAGGTCGAGAAGAAGGCCAGTTCACCATCGGCAATATTACGACGGATCAGCAAGCCGCGTGTCCAGAGGCCAGTCTGGTCTTCAAGCCGCCCTTCATCATATTCGGCGGCATCAAGATCGGCGAGTTCGCAGTAGGCCCAGTCATGAAGCCTTTCGCCCTTGGTTCCGGCTCCGGATGACAACCGTTGCCACAGCGCAGGGTCATGCTCACGCGCAATCTCGTCCGCCGTGCCCGCTACGCGCGGCTTGTCACCCCATGATCGAAAATGGTGATTGGCGTTAACACCCAGCACATAGCCCTTGCCAGCCCGGCGAAGCGCCATCTCGATATCACCGACACCATAGACGCTGTCGGCTGCGACAAAAGCGAAGGGGACTTCTGCCGCAATCGCCCGGTTGATCATGTTCAGCGCCTGAGCTGGCTTGGTCGCAAAGGTGACCTCTTGCGGTACATGCGCTGCTGCCATCCGGACCGGATCGCCCGTCCACGCCTTCGGCAGATACAGAGCCCGGTCGATGAAGGCGTGGCCATGGCGCGATACGTAAGTCGCGAACACGCCGATCTGACAGTTGGTGATCTTGCCAGCTGACCCGGTATATTGCCGCCCCACCCCACACGACGCCTTGCCCTGCTTCAGGAACCCGGTCTCGTCCACGACAAGCACGGCATCAGGATCGGCCAGGGTCTCCAGCGCATAGTCGCGCACCATGTCGCGCAAAGCGTCGGCATCCCAGCGCCCGCGCCCCAAAAGCGCTTGTTGACGCCACGGACCAGGATCACCTGCCGCTTCCGCCCGCATCCAGCCTGTCTTGCGCCTCTCATCACCCAGAAGACCGTCCAGGAACGAACCCGCCGAAGCGGCAACACGAACCTGGCTGAACAAAGTCGCGATCCGCCCCTTCACATCCCGCAGCGAAGACGCCCAAAGTTCCAACGTTGTCTCGATCGATCCACCAGACATCCATGACCTCCGAATCATGGAAACTCATCGAGTCAGAAACCCGAAGAATATGCAACTGTAATGCTAAATCATGGTTAATGCGCTAATTTGCGATTTATTGCGGCAACACATCAAATTATAGTCAGTACGCATGACGCGATACATTAATTGAAGTGCGTTGAATTGGAAAATTTATCCAACCGAGCCT
>JBOFFB010000606.1:0-2071 GCA_051648385.1 Allobosea sp. | reverse complement strand
GACAATGCCCTGTTCCGCAAGGTGGTGCGCGAGACAGGTTGCGCCATCATCGGGCAGACCGCAGATCTCGCTCCCGCCGACAAACGGCTTTACAGCATCCGTGATGTCACGGCGACGGTCGAGTCCGTGCCGCTGATCACGGCATCGATCCTGTCGAAGAAGCTGTCCGCCGGCCTTCACGGCTTGGCGATGGATGTGAAAACCGGCTCTGGTGCGTTCATGCCGACACTTGAACGCTCACGCGAACTGGCAAAGTCGCTGGTCTCTGTCGCGAACGGTGCGGGTCTCAAGACCACTGCGCTGATCACCGATATGGATGCACCGCTGGCGGACGCGGCAGGCAACGGGCTCGAAGTGCGCTATGCCATCGACTATCTGACCGGCGCGCGCCGCGAAGCCCGCATGCATGAGGTGACTCTGGCGCTCGGAGCCGAGATGCTGGTGCTTGGCAACCTTGCCACCAGCCTGATTTATGGCCGCCAGCGGCTTGAACGGGCAATTGCCTCGGGTGCAGCTGCGGAAGTGTTCCAGCGCATGATCAGCGCGCTTGGCGGGCCGAATGATCTGATCACCCGGCCTGACGCTCACCTCGCATCTGCGCCGATCATCCGCACGCTGGCACCCGCCAGGGCCGGGTTTGTCAGCGCCATCGACACCCGCGCGGTCGGCATCGCGGTGGTCGAGCTTGGTGGCGGGCGGGCGCGGACACAGGATGCGATCGACCAAGCAGTCGGCCTCACCGCATTGGCCGGGCTTGGCGACGAGGTCGGGCCGAACCGGCCTTTGGCTATGATCCACGCCCGAAGCGAGGCGGCACTGGAACGGGCAGCGGCAAGGCTTCAGGCAGCTTATACCATTTCCGAGCATTTCACTTCGATGCAACCAAATGCCGTCATGGAGCGGATCACGGCATGAGCCTTCTGATCGCGATGAGCCAATGGGATCTGGAAAGCTGGCGGCAGCGCTTCCGGCGGCATCTGCCCGGCATGGAGATCGTGGCGCTTGGCGAGCCGTTCGACAGGGGCAGCGTGCACTTTGCCGCAAGCTGGAAGCACCCCGAAGGTGCGCTCGCTGACTTGCCCGCACTGGAGGCCATCTTCTCGCTTGGTGCGGGTGTCGATCACCTCTTCGCCGACAGCCACCTGCCCGATGTGCCAATGGCGCGCGTGGTTGACCCTGACCTGACCTCGCGGATGAGCGAATACATCGTGCTGCATTGCCTGACCGCGCTGCGCCAGCAGCGGCGCTATGACATCCAGCAGCGGATGAGCCAGTGGATCGATGATCGCGATCAACCCGCTGCACGCGACGTGCGCGTCGGCATCATGGGCATGGGCGTGCTCGGGCTGGATGCTGCTGGCAAGCTGATGGCCATGGGCTTCGATGTGGCCTCATGGAGCCGCTCGCGCCGTGATGTCGAAGGATTGGCAAGCTTTTCCGGTGCGGAGGGCTTCAAGCCGTTCCTTGCCCGCACCGACATTCTGGTGAACCTGCTTCCCGCCACGCCCGACACGGACGACATTCTCAACCGCGCCACCTTCAGCGCGCTTGCCCGCGACGGGCGGCTTGGTGCGCCCTTCATCATCAATGCCGGACGCGGTGCCTCGCAGAATGAGGCGGATATCCTCGCCTGTCTCGATGATGGCACCCTGCAGCACGCCACGCTCGATGTCTTCCGCAAGGAGCCATTGGACGCCGCCTCGCCGTTCTGGACGCATCCCAAAGTGACCGTGACCCCGCATAACTCCGCGATGAGCGACCCGGAAGCCATCTGCGCCCTGATCGCCCGCCAGATCGACCGGCTGGGCCGAGGTTTGCCGCTGGAACACATGGTCGAGCGGGCGCGGGGGTATTAAGCCGCAAAGAGTACCCTTCCCATCCCATGGCGAGGGCAGGGTGGGGCCTTTCTTGCCTTTTTCGATTTTCCTAGCCTTGCCCGCCATTCTCGCCTATAGCCCCCCACGTCGAGGGGTGAACCTTCGGCACCCGACCCTGCTGGACGACATCCCGGCACGGCCGATTTGATCAACCCCTTTTTGAAAGGACATCACGATGTCGATTTCGGCTGAGC
>JBOFFB010000605.1:0-4186 GCA_051648385.1 Allobosea sp. | reverse complement strand
GTGGTTTAACTTCCTCGCCGGTTTCGCCTATGTCGTTGCGGGTCTGGGCCTTTGGTATCGCACCAGCCGGGCGGGCAGCCTCTCGATTTTCATCGCACTGGCAACCGCAGCCGTCTTCGCCACCTTCCTCTGGAAAGTCTGGAGCGGGACGGCATACGAGGCGCGGACCATGGCTGCCATGGGGCTTCGCCTTGCCACCTGGGTAGTAATCTCGATCGTCGCGGTCAGAGCCGGTAGGGCAAGCTGACAGTCTCGCCGGTGTAGCTCTCACGGCCACTGATCGAGACCGCCTGACCTATCCGACGCGTCAAGACGCCGAACAGTGGCGCAGAGAATACAATCCAAGGAACTTGGCGGCCGTTGACGTTGCCCCCGACTTTTATCCAGCGTGAGCGAGACTCCGGGTTTCGATTTTGCCCATTTGGGCGGGTTGGGCAACGGGGGCTGGCGCGGAGCTTTTCGGGTTGCGCAGCGTCAGGCCCCGTTGCGGTGTGAAGGTCTGTGCGAAGGCGGCAGGGGTCTGCCAGCCGAGCCGGGAGTGGGGTCGTTCGGTGTTGTAGTCGTCACGCCAGGTCGCCAGCGTGGCGCGGGCATGGTTCAGTGACGGGAACAGGGTCTCGTTCAATAGCTCGTCGCGCAGGCGGCCATTGAAGCTCTCGATGAAGGCATTCTGGGTTGGCTTGCCCGGTGCGATGTAATGCCAGTCGATCTTTCGGTCATCGGCAAAGGTCAGGATCGCGTTCGATGTGAACTCGGTGCCGTTGTCACTGACCACTGTCGCAGGCTTGCCGCGCACCTCGAACAGCGTCGCGAGTTCCCGCGCCACCCTTGCTCCGGACAGCGAGGTGTCGGCGATCAGGGCGAGGCATTCCCGCGTGCAGTCGTCGACCACGGTCATGATCCGGAAGCGACGGCCATCGGTCAGCTGGTCGGACACGAAGTCGAGTGACCAGCGCTGGTTTGGCATGAGTGGCAGCGCCATCGGGGCCCGTGTGCCGATGGCCCGCTTGCGCCCGCCCCGGCGACGCACATGCAACTGTTCTTCGCGGTAAATGCGGAACAGGCGTTTGTGGTTCACCGCGTGGCCCTCACGCCGCAGGAACACATGCAGCCGACGGTATCCGAACCGGCGTCGGACCTTAGCCAAGTCTCTCAGCCGCTCGCGCAGCACCGGGTCATCCTGCCGGATCGCCTCATAGCGCATAGTCATCCGGCAACAGCCGATAACCCGGCACGCCCGCCGTTCGCTCATCTCGTGACTTGCCACCAGATGGGCGACCGCTTGTCGCTTCGCAGCGGGCGTCACCACTTTTTTCCGAGGAGATCCTTCAGCGCGGCATTGTCGAGCATCGCATCGGCCAGCAGCCGTTTCAGACGGGCGTTCTCGTCCTCGAGCCCCCTCAACCGCTTGGCCTCGCTCACATCCATGCCGCCATACTTGGCCTTCCACTTGTAGACCGTCGCATCGCTGACCCCGTGCTTGCGACACAGATCGGCGACGGAAACCCCGGCCTCGTGCTCTTTCAGAATGCCGATGATCTGGTCTTCGGTGAACCTGCTGCGCTTCATCTCTGGTCCTTTCGATTGGGCCAGAGTCTAGCTCAAACTGGATTAGGCTGAGGGGGCTACGTCACCGTCCCTCCTCAGGTCTCTGGATCACCCACCACGGAAAGGCGTTCTCGGCGGAAGGTCTTGCCAGTGACATCGAGATCACCACCGCGCGGTATCTCGGCGTGAAGCTCAACCCGCATGCCTTCAGGCACATCGCGGCAACGTCGATTGCGGAAGTTGATCCTGAGCATGTTGGCATCATCAAGGACGTCCTCGGACACGCGACCCTGGACATGGCCGAGCGGCACTACAATCGCGCCTCCGGCATTTCCAGTTGCAACAAGTTGCAATCGATAGTGGAAGACATCCGTTGTTCCGTGCCTATAGTTGGGCGGGTCTCGAACCAGCCGACCGACGTTTGTCTCGTCAGACGGCGAAGCAAATAGGACCCGCTATGCGCGCCGCTGTCTACGCACGCTACTCTTCCGAACAGCAATCCGCCGCGTCCATCCCGGATCAGGTTCGCCTGTGCCGCCGCCTGTGCGAGGATCGCGGTTGGTCGATTGTCGAAGTCTTCGCGGATGAAGCGATAAGTGGCGCAACCCACCTTCGTCCGGACTTTCAGCGCATGCAGCAAATGGCTATGCGGGGTGGTTTCGATGTTCTAGTCGCCGAAGGATTGGATCGGCTGTCTCGCGATCAGGAACACATTGCGGGTCTGTACAAGCGCATGGGCTACCTTGGGGTAAGGATTTTTACGAAGCTGAAGGAGAGATCAGCGAACTGCATATCGGGCTCGGTGGCACGATGTCCGCACTCTTCCTGCGCCAGCTCGCTCAGAAGACGCATCGCGGTCTAGAGGGCCGCATTCGGGCCGGGAAAGCCGCAGGTGGTCTGAGCTACGGCTACCGGCTTGATCGCCAACTGCGGGGGGATGGGACATTCACTACAGGCGACCGACTGATCGATCCGAGCGACGCCGCCATCGTACGGCGCATTTTCGAGGCATATGATCGAGGCCAAAGCGCGCGGGCCATCGCCATCGAACTGAACCACGACGGCATCGCCGCTCCACGCTCCGCTCAAGGCGGCTCCGTCGGGACTTGGTCCTTCTCGACGATCTCAGGCAACTGGAAGCGCGGGACGGGCATCCTGAACAACGAACTCTATACCGGTCGTCTTGTTTGGAACCGCCAGAGGTTCATCAAAGATCCAGAAACCGGCAAACGCCAGGCGCGTCTGAACCCACCGGAAACGTGGATCACGGAGGAGGTGCCCCACCTCCGGATTATCGACGACTCCCTGTGGCAGCGCGTAAAGCAGCGCCAAGGCGTGATCCGGGCCGATGTGCTAGCCGCACGGGAGGAAACACCAAACGCCCCCAAGATCGAGCTAGGACGACGCGCCCGCTATCTTCTGTCCGGCCTACTGCAATGCGGGAGCTGCGGTTCTGGCTATGTGATGATCAGCGATAGTCGGTATGGTTGTGCCGCCGCGCGGAACAGCGGCACCTGCGAGAACCGCAAGACGATCAAACGTACGGTGGTCGAGGACCGCGTGCTTGCCGGGCTGAAGCAACGGCTGATGCACCCGGACCTGATCGCCGAGTTCATCGCGGAGTACCAACGTGAACGGCATAGAGAACGACTGGCGCGGGGTGTCGAACGCGTTGCAGCCGAGCGCCTCCTTGCCAAGGCGGAGAAGGATATCGAAGCCATCATCAAGGCGATTACAGACGGCCTCTATCATCCATCGATGAAGGCAAAGATGGACCTGCTGGAGGCGGAGCGTGCTGCGGCGCAGGTGGCGTTGTCTGTGACACCCCTGCCCGACGAGATTCCGCTGCATCCCGGCCTCGCAGCAGTCTACGCACGCAAGGTTGCGGACCTTGCTGCCTCCCTAAACCATGACAGTTCTCGGCATGAGGCTGCGGCTCTGCTCCGTGGATTAATCGAGAAGGTCACTCTGCTCCCGGATGCGAACTCGCCCAATGGACACAGAATCGAGCTTTTCGGGGAACTCGCGGCGATATTGTCATTGTGCAACGGGGGCTTGGCCACGAATGCCAAAGCCCGCAGGGATGCTGCGGGCTTTCGGCGAGTATCGTTGGTTGCGGGGACAGGATTTGAACCTGTGACCTTCAGGTTATGAGCCTGACGAGCTACCGGGCTGCTCCACCCCGCGACGCTTTTTTGCAGGTCTTCCGCTGCAGGCCGGTTGTTTGCGTTTGTCTGTCCTTTGGGGCGTTGGCCTTTAGGGCAGACGGGCCTGTTTGGCCCCGCGTTTGGTCCCGAGGGCGGTTGCGATCGGGGATAGGTGAGATCGTTTTGGAGTGAGGTGTCTCTTTTCAGGTCTGGCGGTGACCTACTCTCCCACGTCTTGAGACGCAGTACCATTGGCGTGGGCACACTTATCGGCCGAGTTCGGGATGGGATCGGGAGTTTTGTGCTCGCTATGACCACCAGACCGGAGAAGAGACCGGGGAGGGCTTTCGCCGTCCCCAAACATCAGTGATTGTTCCAGGTTTTCGTTTACGTGCTTTTGACGATCCGTAAGGCAAGTTGCCTTGCTGTTACCGGATCAGATCAAGCCTATCGGGCAATTAGTACCAGTCAGCTGAATGCGTTACCGCACT
>JBOFFB010000604.1:0-3118 GCA_051648385.1 Allobosea sp. | reverse complement strand
CGGCGCGCGGCCGTCTCGATCTGGGAAACCGGGCATCCGGTCAGAACCACGGCGAAACGGTTGCTTGAATAGCGCATCAGACGGTCACGGGTGCGCATCACCCGGCTCAGCCGCTCCTGTACCGTGATCAGGATTTCATCGGTGGCCTCATGGCCGAAATCGTCATTGATCTGGGTCAGGTCGTCGATGGCAAGTGCCAGCACCACGACCGAGCGGTTGGCCGGCATCTGCTCAGCCATCAGTTCATCGAGCCGCTGGAGCAGCGCTGCACGGTCGCAGATCGTGTAGCTCGGTCCGGCGAGATCGGTTTCGGTGACAAGCCGATCGAGCCTGAGCACCCCGCGCGCGCGCGTCGGGTTGCCGTCGATGCCACCGAACCAGCGCCCGGTGTCCTCGACCCACATCTTGCGGTCGCCGAGCAAGATGGCAAATCGCGTGCGATAGGGCACGCCATCACCGAGATCGGCTCCCGACGCGTCCATGATGGCGTCATAGCGGCTGCGGCCAGCGCCTGGTTCCACCAGTCTGGCAAAGCCGATACCCTTGCTCAGCGCCTCCGGCGGCATGGCCGACAGGATATCACTGGCATTGGGGCCCCAGCGCAATTCATCTGTTTCCATATCCCACGTGTAGACCACCTCGCCGATCGAGCTCAGCACGTCCTTGGGATCGACGGGTTCATGCCCCCAGCGCGGATCAATCAACATGGGCCCCCCAGGACACGGGCCTGGCATCGCCAGAAGACCGGTCATTTCCGCAACATCATCACTGGAAAGGATGCCGCCCTGTTGCTTAATGCCCCGTTAAGGATGGCCCGGTGCTTGCGTTGATGATGGTCATTCGCAGCACAAAATGAGCAACTGAGCCATGTCAGGACAGTCCGATAGCATTCTGGAACAGATCAACGTCAGCAATGCGCTCGTTGTTGTCTCGGACCGGAGCACCGAACAGACCAGTTCGGTCTTCATCAGCGAAGCGGGCTTTCTGGCGCAATTGCTGGCTTGCCGGGCGGGTATTGGCGGTTACCGCCGTCATCGTCGTGAGGAGCCCGGCATTGCCAGCGACCTTTACAGGTCGTCGGTCGCAAGAGGCAGCTTGCCTCCTGGGGCGGATCGCAAGACGGTCAGGATCGCCTGAGTGCCGACAAATGGCGCAACAACGAAAAGACCGGCCTGAAGCCGGTCCGTTATCAGCTGGTCAACTTGCAAATGTCGAACCGTCGGCACCAGCGCATCACAACGGATGCCGGTACCCGCTCAACCCTTGGGCTTGAGAATCTGGCGACCGCGATACATGCCGGTCTTGAGATCGACATGGTGTGGGCGGCGCAGTTCGCCCGAATCCTTGTCTTCGACATAGGTAGGCTGCTTGAGGGCATCAGCCGAACGGCGCATGCCGCGACGCGACGGCGACGTTTTCTTCTTTGGAACGGCCATGACAAGAACTCCGGAGGCTTTACATCCGGCAAGGCCCCAAAGCCATTATCCGGATATCAACAATCGACAGGAGGCGGTCCATACACGCTCGCGTTCCGCATGGCTAGAGCTTTTCGCCCATGCCAGAGCACACAGCATGCAAAACTGGCATCAAGGCCGGGCGAGCGCGCAGTCTGCGCGGCTACCAAGCCCTGACATGCGGTTGAGGATTCGAAAACTGTTGGTCCTTGCCCGCTGCGAAGCCGTGGTCGGGTTCCTGAGGCGCGGATTTGGCAGGCTCGCTGCCAATGCAGCCGCCTCGCGCCGGTTCAGCATCACGGCTGGCTTGCCGAAATAGTGCTTTGCCGCTGCCTCCGCGCCAAACAGGCCTTCGCCGAATTCCGCGACATTCAGATAAAGCTCCATCATCCGTCGCTTCGACCAGGCGAGATCAGCAGCCAACGCCAGCGGCAGTTCCAGTGCTTTGCGCACATATGAGCGGCCGTGCCACAGGTAAACGTTCTTGACCGTCTGCATCGCGATGGTCGAGCCGCCGCGGGCTGGCCCGTCCTCGTCACTGAGAACCTCGCGCAACGCGCCAAAATCGATACCACGATGCGAACAGTAATTCTGATCCTCGGACGCAATCACCGCACGCACGAGTTCCGGCGAGATGGCGCCGAGAGAAACCCAGTTCCGCGTCACGTTTTCGCCCTTGATCATGCGCCAGAGCATCAGCGTTGACGGCATCGGCGCGAATGCGCCGGCGACAAGCAGCAGCGCAAGGAACGCCATCATGGCTGCCACAAGCCTGATGGCCGCAGCACCAAGGCCACCGCGCCGCTTGTCTCCGGTCATGGTTTCAGCGCCGCTCAGGATTTCCACGCTTTCTCAGGATCGCCCGAAACGCTATGACGCAATACAGATGCCTGAACCTCTCGCATCACCAATCGCGCCTGAACCAATGATGAGCAGCCCAAGAGTGACCAATCCGATGAGCGTTGCAAGTCCCGAGACACGTCACGATACAAGCAAGGATCCAGATCACGATGCCATCTTTGCGGCGCGCTTGAAAGCAACCGCTGACGCCATCGAAGTCTCCCTGGCCGCACGCCTTGATGACCGTCAGCGCGATCACGAGATTGCACGCCCGGCGCGGTTGCTGGCGGCCATGCGCCACGGCGCGCTCGGTGGAGGCAAGCGGCTGAGGCCGTTCCTCGTGGTCGAGACTGCCAGGCTGTTCGGCGTTGCGCCCGCTGACGCACTGCCGGCGGCTACCGCTATCGAATTGATCCACTGTTATTCATTGGTCCACGACGACTTGCCTTCGATGGACAATGACGACCTGCGGCGCGGACAGCCGACCGTTCACAAGGCTTTTGACGAGGCCACGGCGATCCTCGCAGGTGACGCACTCCTCACACTCGCTTTCGAGGTGCTTGCTGAATCAGATACGGCGGTACAGCCTGCAACCCGCGCCGAACTCGTGCTCAGCCTTGCACGCGCGTCGGGCCTAGCAGGCATGGTCGGCGGCCAGATGCTCGATCTCGAAGCAGAGGGGCGTTATTCGGAAACGTCGTCATCCGGTCCGCCCAGTCCCGGCGAAGTGCGCCGCCTGCAAGCCATGAAGACCGGCGCGCTGCTCGCGGTCGCCGCCGACATGGGTGCAATTCTCGGCAGGGCCTTGCCCGTCCAGCGCATGT
>JBOFFB010000603.1:0-3631 GCA_051648385.1 Allobosea sp. | reverse complement strand
GATTGCACCGGGCAGGAAGGCCGGGCGGACGTTGCTGCGGCGCGCGGCGAACGCGACATCGTTGGTCAGCCAGACGAAGGCCGCCGACTTGTCCATCTCCTGTTGAGCCTTGATCACGATCTCGGCGCGTTTGACGGGGTCAAGCTCGACGATGGCTTCTGCCGCCAGCTTGTCGAACTCGGGCGAGTCAAAGCGCTGCCAGTTATAGACGCCGATCTGGCCCTTGACGAACCACTGCATCAGGAAGTTCGGGTCCAGCTTGCCGTTGAAGCGCATCATGAACATGTCGAGGTTCTTGCCAGCCTCGCCGTCACCTTGTGTCCAGAAGGTGCCGCCCTCGTGCGCATCGATGGCCGCATCGATGCCGACTTCGCGCAACAGCGCCTGCGCCACGAGCGCCATCGACTGGAACGTCGGCTGGTTCAGGATGGTGATGCGGGTCTTGATGCTGGTCTGGCCTGCGGCGGCGAGAAGCGCACGCGCTTCGGCAACATTGCGCTTGTAGACCGGCGCGGCTGCCCAATGACCGTTGATCGGTGCGGGGATCAGCGCGTTGAGGCGTGGCGCGAGGCCATTGAAGCCCGCGACCAGCATCTGGTCGACATCAAGCGCAAGGCGGATCGCCTGGCGCACGCGCACATCAGTGAACGGAGCCTTCTGCATGTTGATGCCCATCCAGAGATAGGCAAGGCCAGGATGGCTCTCGACCGTGATGCCGGATGCGCCGCGCAACGGGGTCGCGATGGCGGGCGGCAGCACGGCAAAATCAAGCTCGCCGGAACGCAGCGCCAGTTCGGCTGTCTTCGGATCCTGGATGAAGCGGACGCTGATCTCTTCATAGGCCGGGCGCGGGCCGGAATAGGCCGGGTTGCGGCGCAGCAGCGCGCCGCGCTGCTTTTCCACCGACACAACCTGATAGGGCCCGGAACCAACGGGCTTGGTGTTGTGCTCCGCGCCGCGCGCGGCGATCGCTTTCTGGCTGACGATACAGCCCGAGCCATCGGCAATGGCAATCGCCATCAGCCCGGCATTGGGCTGCGACAGCATGATCGAGCCGGTATATTTGCCTGTGACGGTGACGCCCGTCAGGCCGGTCCAATCACCCTTGTAGGGGCTGTCCTTGCCATCGGCAGTCTTCTGCAGGAAACGCTCGAAGGAGAACTTCACATCTTCGGCAGTCATCTCACCGAAGCCATCGGTGAACATCTGGTTCGGTTTCAGTGTGAAATCGATCTGCGTCGGCGACACCTGCTTGAGCTCCGAAGCGGCATCGAGCTCCGTCTCGGCAGAATTCGGCTTCTGCATGATCAGGCGCTGGTAAACCGACTTGAAAACGTTGCCGTCCTGCGGGCCGGTGCGGAAAGCCGGATCCAGCACGTTGATGTCGCGCTCGATACGGACAGTCAGCGTGGTCTTGGCCTGCGCCTGAGCGGATTGGCCACCGACGCTCGCAAGCGCCAATGCCGACGAGCCGGCCAGCATGTCACGGCGGGACAAACGGATGTTCATGATATCCTCCATGGTGTAGTCTCAGTTTCGGCCTGTCGGGCCTTGTACTCGCTATATTTATCGTCCGACACTTTTGCGGCAAAGGTAAAGAGGCAACGCGCCACTATTTTCAGCAGCTGCGAGGAAATGTCGCGCTGCGGTGGGCCCTTGACCAACCGTGGAACCCCCACGATCCTCATCCTGAGCCCGTCGAAGGATCAGTTCCAGTGCGCACCCACCGGAGCCTCGCCCTTCGGCAAGCTCAGGGTGAGGATGCGGTGGATGGCGTTCCCAGGTTCAAAACCCCATCTCGCCCTTGCGCCGCGCCACATAAGCGTCGAGTTCGTCCGACACCGCGGTGTCAAGCGGCGGCGGCACATAGGCATCTCGCAGCTTCTTCCACATCTCGCTGGCGCGGGTCGTGGCGTTCTTTGCCCCCGCATCGGTCCAGTTCTCGAAATTGGTCCAGTCCGACAGGATCGGGCGATAAAACGCGGTCTCGTAGCGCGCAATGGTGTGGGGCGAGCCGAAGAAGTGCCCGCCGGGCGCGATGGCCTTGATCGCATCGATGCCAAGATCATCATCCGTGAAATCAACCGGCTTCAGCATCTCGGCCCAACCGCGCAGCATTTCCGCATCGACGATGATCTTTTCGAGTGAGGCCGACAGCCCGCCCTCAAGCCACCCGGCCGTGTGCGTGATCAGGTTGCCATGGCCCATGATCGAGGCCCAGAGCGAAAACCCAGTCTCGTAGGTCGACTGCGCATCGACGGCAGGTGAAGCGTTCGGCGCGGAGGTGCGGATCGGCACTTTCAGCCGCCGCGCGATCTGACAGGCGGCGAGGGTGGCGTTGACGAACTCGGGCGTGCCAAAGGCTGGCGAGCCGGTCTTCATGTCGACATTGGAGGTGAAAGCGCCCATCACCACGGGCGCGCCTTTCCTGACCATCTGAGTCAGCGTGATGATCGCCAGCGCCTCGGCGGTTTGCTGTGTGAGCGCACCCGCGAGCGTCACCGGGGCCATCGCGCCCATCAGCGTGAACGGCGTGATCACGACGGCCTGACCGTGGGCCGCCATGGTGATGATGTTGTCGAGGATTTCCTCGTCGACCCGGCGCGGCGAGTTGACGTTGGTCACGGTCAGCAGCGTCGGGCGCATGGCCAGGTCTTTGACAGAACACTGGTGCTCGATAGCGGACATGGCGATGGCGTCCAGCGCGTTGATGCCGCCGACCCCGCGCGCAGCCCACACGAGGTCGCTCATGGTGATGTGGGCGCGGTACATTTCAAGCTGGCGCACTGGCACGGGCAGGTCGACCGGTTCGACCAGCACGCCGCCCTGCCAATGCTGCGTGCCGACGCCCTGCATCACTTTCAGGATGTCGCGGAAGGCCTCCATGTCGCCATAGCGGCGGCCACGCTCAAGGTCAGTGATATGCGGTGCACCGCTCACAGGGCCGAAATTGATGACGTTGCCGCCGACATGCATGTGCCTCTCGGGGTTGCGCGCATGCAGCACGAAGGTTCGCGGGGCGTGAGCGAGATAGGCCTCGACCACATCGCGCCCGATGCGCACCATCTGCGCGTCGTCGTCGACCAGCGCGCCATGCTCGCGATAGATGTCGCGCGCCTGCTGGCCCCGGATCTCGATGCCGCTTTCTGCCAGGATGCGGTGGGCCGCATCGATGATGCGCTCAAGTTGCTCGGCTGACAGGATTTCAACCGGCGACCACTTGTTGACGAGCTTGGGTGCAATCGGCTCGATGATCTGGATGGCGGAGCGGGGCGCCTTGCCTCGCCGCCGTGCAACGGGACCGCCAGTGGCATCGGCGTCAGGTGGAGCCACGTTGCGCTCGCTCCGCCGTGCGCTTGTCTCGGCGCTCGGTGGCGGCGAGACCAGTTGCCCGAGTAGCGCTGTCACCTTGTCGAGGTCAGGCCGCGAGCCGGGCTTCCAGGCATCCACCGCGCGGCGCATCGCAGCGAGGTGCAAAGGCGTAGTGCCACAGCAACCGCCCACGATCCGGGCCCCTGCATCGATGGCCAGATGCACATAATCCGCCATCAGCTCCGGCGTGCCGGAATAGTCCGTGCGGTCGCCATGCACGGTCGGGATGCCGGCATTGGCCTTGGCGATGATGGGGATG
>JBOFFB010000602.1:0-3171 GCA_051648385.1 Allobosea sp. | reverse complement strand
ACGGCTTTGCCTTCGAGGAGCGTGCGTTCACGCTGCAGGAGGCGCTGGACGCCGACGAGGTGATCATCACGGCCGCGACCGCGCTGGTCATGCCCGTGACAGAGATTGACGGTCGGCCTATCGGTGGCGGCCAGCCCGGCCCGGTGGCCCGGCGCTTGCGCGACATCTATTTCGATCTGGCGGAAGCGGGCGGCGCGCTCGGGTGAGCGGCTGCCTGCTGTGTGGCTACCTGCGGCGGCGCGCTGTCTGGCCCGCACCCGGCGGATTGAGCGTCACGAACACATCGATGTCACCGCTTGTCCGGAAAGCCGATCCTGGAACAACGATACCCTGCTCGACGTGAACCCAGGCAGCCTGCGCCTGGCCGGACAGGACCGTTGCGCTTACCCGAGCGTTGCGGCTCGACAGAACCTGCTCGCCTTTGCGCACCTCGATGCGCAAAGTGGCACCCAGCGAGCCAGGAGAGCCAGCCGGCCCGACCAGAACACGGCCATCGGCACCAACCTTCATGATCACGCCGCCATCGGCAGAACGTGCGCACTCGCGGACCACATCGGTGATCGTGATCTGCGAGCGCACGCCTTCCGAGCTGGCACCTGCGCCAATGCGCAGCGCCGCCCCGCCAGGCGCAATCGACGCGGGCGGGCATTCAATTTCTTCCTCAACCGGCGCAGGAACAGGAGGCAGGGATGCAGTGCCGAAACGCATGATGTTGGCGAGCGATGAGCCGCCCTCTGGCGTCGTCGGGCCTGACGGTGAGACGATGTCTGACAGGCCTGCCGCACAGCCAGAAAGAAGCAGGCAAGCGCCCAGCACTGGCATCAGCCTTGCTGTTCCGAGGACGGACGGGATGCAAAACGCAATCTTCACGGCAGTTTCTCCAGACCTTCACCAAAACCATTGAGCGACACAGGGATGCCGATGCCCTCTTCCGGCGTCTGGAACACGATGAAGGTCGCGTTCTGCCCGGATTTCAAATTCGCGATCAGCGCATCGTCCATCACCACCTCGGCGATGCAGCCGGTGTTGAGACAACGCACGAAACCAGCTCGGCCAATGTCTTTATCATCGATCTTGAGGCCAAGCCCTGCCGGCAGCAGCACACCAAGTGGCGCCACGATGCGCAACAACCGGCTCTGGTTGTCGGCGGTCTTGAGCGCTATCACCAGCAAGGTGACATTGGGCCTGTCTTCGGCGGCAACGTTCTGCACCAGCGCGCACTGTTCGGCCTTGGCACCAGGTGGCGTCTCGCAACGCATCTGCCAGTCGCCGTGGGTTGACCGCACAAGCCCCTGGGACTGTGACGGCACTGCCGCAAGTGTGCCTGCCAGACCGATGGAGAGTGCAAGGATGTGCCGCATCCGATAGGTGTTCCGTGTCACAAATCTGCCTTCGTTCGAATCGCGATGTCTCACCAAAATTGTCAGCGTCCCGACACCGTTCGCACCATGCACGGGGACAAGTGTCAAGCCAGACGCCGTCGAGCGGCCCCGATTGCCCACTGGTGGGCCGAGAGAGCTGCGGCGCGGACGCCCTATGTGTACCTATGTCGCATAAACCGGGGCATTCTGACAATTGAAACACTGGCGTGCTTGTGATCTTTGAATTAGAGCAAATCCCGACTGTCGCCCGTGAATTCATGGCGGCTTTGCCTGTTGCGCCGGTCGCGGCCAACAGCCAAGACAAAGAACTGGTCAAGGAGCCAACAAAACCATGCGTGGAAGCCAAAACCGCGTCGCCAGCCGGATGTCAGCCATGATGGCATCAATCACCACACTCTTTGTGTCTGGGGTTGCATTGCCCGGAATCGCGCTCGCCGCACCGAATGGCCAGCCGCAACCCGGACAGCTGAACCTGTCTGCCCCGGCCACGTCGAAGATGGCTGACATTGTGTGGTTCCACAATTGGTTGCTGGTGCTGATCACCGCCATCTCGGTCTTCGTGCTGGCACTTCTGGTTTACGTCTGCTGGCGCTTTTCGGCTGCACGCAACCCGGTGCCTTCGAAGTTGACACACCATGCCGGCCTTGAGGTCGCTTGGACGATCATTCCGGTGCTGATCCTGGTGGTGGTGGCGATCCCGTCTTTCCGCATCCTGCGCGACCAGCTTGTGATCCCGCCATCCGACATCACCCTGAAGATCACCGGCAAGCAGTGGTACTGGTCCTGGGAATATCCGAAAGACAATGGCGGCTTCGGTTTTGACCAACTGATGCTTGACGACAAGGCACGCCTTGACCTGATCAACTCCGGCAAAGCCAAGGCGGAAGATGTGCCGCGCCTGCTCGGTGTCGACAACGAGGCCGTTGTGCCGGTCGGCAAGACCGTGCGCCTGCAGGTCACTGCCGCTGACGTGATCCACAAGTTCGCCATGCCAGCGTTCGGCCTCAAGCTCGATGCCATTCCCGGCCGCCTCAACGAAACATGGTTCAAGGCAGAGCAGGAAGGTGTGTTCTTCGGGCAGTGTTCGTTCATCTGCGGGCAGAACCACGCCTACATGCCGATCGCGATCCGGGTTGTCAGCCAGGAGCGCTACGCCGCCTGGCTCGCCGAATCGCAGAAGAAGTTCGCAAAGCTCGACGGCGCACCGACCCGCGTCGCCGCCGTCGCCGCACAGTAATTCAAGGGACAGGACATCTCACCATGGCCTACGGTTCAGCCGCACACGCTACAGACGACCACGCTCACGCCAACCCGACGGGCTGGAAGCGTTGGATGTATTCGACCAACCACAAGGATATCGGCACGCTCTACCTGATCTTCGCCATCGCCGCGGGTCTGGTCGGCACCTTTCTGTCGATCGCCATGCGCCTTGAGCTGCAAGAGCCGGGCATGCAGTATTTCGCCTCGGGCCAATCTTACAATGTGTTCGTCACCGGCCACGGCCTGATCATGATCTTCTTCATGGTGATGCCTGCCCTGATTGGCGGCTTCGGCAACTGGTTCGTGCCGCTGATGATCGGCGCGCCGGACATGGCCTTCCCGCGCATGAACAACATCTCGTTCTGGCTGACAGTCGCCGCCTTTGCGCTGCTCGTGACCTCGATGTTCGTCGAAGGTGCTCCCGGCACCAATGGTGTCGGCACCGGCTGGACAGTCTATCCGCCCTTCTCTTCCACCACCGGCCATCCCGGCCCGGCGGTTGATTTCGGCATCTTCGCGCTCCATCTCG
>JBOFFB010000601.1:0-6697 GCA_051648385.1 Allobosea sp. | reverse complement strand
CCACCTGGAACGTCAATTCCATCCGCCAGCGGCTGGAACACCTGCTGGCTTTCCTGAAGGAGGCGGAGCCTGACGTTCTCTGTTTGCAGGAGATCAAGACGCAGGATGAGGGCTTTCCACGGCTCGAAATCGAGGCGGCTGGCTATCAGGTCGAGATGCTTGGCCAGAAGACCTTCAACGGCGTGGCGATCCTGTCCAAGGCCAAACTCGAAGACGTGCGGCGCGGCCTGCCGGGCGATCCGTCTGACGAGCAGGCACGCTACATCGAGGGCGTGGTGCCGTTTGGTGCGGGCGTGGTGCGCGTAGCCTCCATCTACTTGCCCAATGGCAACCCGGTTGGCACCGAGAAATACCCTTACAAGCTTGGCTGGATGGACCGCCTGATAGCGCACGCAGGTGAGCTGATGAAGCTGGAAGAACCGCTGGTTCTAGCAGGTGACTACAACGTCATCCCCGAGGCGCGTGACTGCCACGACCTGTTGGCCTGGGCCAATGATGCGCTGTTCCTGCCGCAGACCCGTTCCAAGTTCCGTGAACTGATCAATCTCGGCCTCACCGAAGCCGTGCGCGCCACCACTGATGCAGAAAAGCTCTATACATTCTGGGATTATCAGGCCGGCGCCTGGCAAAAGAACAACGGCATCCGCATCGACCACCTGCTACTGTCACCGCAGGCGACAGATAAATTGGCCAGTACCGTGATCCACAAGCACACGCGGGCATGGGAAAAGCCATCTGACCACGTGCCGGTGAGTGTGGAGTTGACGACATAGAGTCGTGTGAACGCCGAAAATCCTCACCGCGCCCTGTTCATCTGCCTCTGCAAATATACCAGCGCAGCTTCCCGATCTTGCGGTGTCGCGGCTTCGAACGCCTTGCGATGAGCCTCGATGATGTCGGCATGTCGCACCGGATCAGCGCCATCTTTCGCAAGCGTCAGCCACATCAATCCGCGTGCTGCCTGGCGTGGCATGCCGACAACGCCCGTAGTCATCAGCTGCCCGAGCAACCCTTGCGATTCGACGTGGCCCTTCTCCGCCGAAAGGTTCAGCCAGCGCGCCGCCTGCCGCGCATCCTTGGCAACACCGCGCCCATCAAGAAACAGGCGACTGAGTTCGAACTGCGCGTCAGCATCGCCATAGTAACTTGCCGCATACTGGAACAACTCGGCTGCACGCGCAGCACTGGCGGTCACATATGTCCCCTTGATACCATCACGCATGTAGATACCGAGTTGCGTGACTGCCGAAGACACGACCTTGGCGTTTTGCGTGCCGGGTGTCTCATCGGCATATTCATCTGCGATCTTGGAAAAATACTCGAAGGCTTTCAGGTCATTGTGCGGCACGCCATCGCCGATCGAGTGCATCTTGCCGAGTTTCCACAGCGCCAGCACATGGCCCTGACCAGCGGCAAACTCAAGCGCGCGCGCAGCGCCCGCCTTGTCGCCGGCGTTGTAGTCCTTCACCCCTGCCCTCACCGCGTCGCGTGCAGATGAGAACGGCGCAAGCGGCACAGGCTGCGCGGCACCTGGCGAGGGCGCGAGAATGGTGCGCGGCGCCTGTACGTTACGAGCGGTATCCTGCGCCATGGCAGGATACGCGCAAATACCGATCAAAATCAGAAAAGTGAAATCAGATATCCGCATAACAATGCTTTTCTGCCGCCCCGCCTGGATGTGTGACAGCCCCGCCCAGTGCCGACCCGACTTGATCGGCGTACTTCCAGAGTGCGCCTGAGGTGAAGTCGGTACCGCGAGGTTTCCAGAGCTTCTTACGAGCCCGAAGTTCGGCGCTGGTAAGGCGAACTTTGAGCGTTCCCTTGACCGCATCAAGATCGATTATGTCACCGTCTTGCAAAAGCCCGATTGGCCCTCCGACAGCAGCTTCTGGTCCGACATGGCCAACGCAGAAACCACGCGTCGCACCGGAGAAGCGGCCGTCTGTGATCAGCGCCACCTTGTCACCCATGCCCTGGCCATAGAGCGCGGCGGTCGTCGACAGCATCTCGCGCATGCCAGGACCGCCTTTGGGGCCCTCGTAGCGGATGACGAGCACGTCGCCTTCCTTGTACTGCTTTTTTCTGACAGCCTCGAAGCAGCTTTCTTCGTTGTCGAAGCAGCGGGCCGGACCTGAAAACTTCTGCTGCGATTTCGGCATGCCTGCGACCTTCACGATCGCACCCTCCGGAGCAAGATTGCCCCTGAGGCCAACAACGCCACCGGTTTTCGTCAGTGGCTTGTTGGCGGGATAGATCACGTCCTGATCGCCATTCCACTGCACCTTGGCCATGTTCTCGGCCATGGTACGGCCTGTCACGGTCATGCAATCACCATGCAGGAAGCCATGATCCAGCAGCGTCTTCATGAGAAGAGGAATGCCGCCGACCTCGAACATGTCCTTCGCGACATATTTGCCGCCGGGCTTCAGATCCGCGATGTAGGGCGTCTTCTTGAAGATTTCCGCGACATCGAACAGATCAAACTTGATGCCGCATTCATGCGCGATGGCTGGCAGGTGCAGCGCCGCATTGGTCGAGCCGCCCGACGCCGCGACGACCGTTGCCGCGTTCTCCAATGCCTTCAACGTAACGATATCGCGCGGGCGGATCTGCTTGGCGATCAGCTCCATCACCAGCTCGCCAGCCGTGTAGCAGAAGGTGTCGCGCACTTCGTACGGCGCAGGCGCGCCGCAGGAATATGGCATGGCAAGACCAATGGCTTCGGCCACCGTCGCCATGGTGTTGGCGGTGAATTGAGCTCCGCAAGAACCGGCAGATGGGCAGGCCACCTCCTCCAATTCCTTCAGGTCTTCGTCGGACATGGCCCCGACCGAATGCTTGCCAACAGCTTCGAACACGTCCTGCACAGTCACAGGCTTGCCTTTGAAGCGGCCCGGCAAAATGGACCCGCCATAAAGAAACACGGACGGTACATTGAGCCGCACCATGGCCATCATCATGCCCGGCAATGACTTGTCACAACCGGCAAGCCCGACAAGCGCGTCATAACAATGGCCGCGCATGGTGAGTTCGACCGAATCGGCGATGCACTCACGTGAAGCCAGCGAAGACTTCATGCCCTGATGCCCCATCGCGATGCCATCTGTAACCGTGATGGTGCAGAACTCGCGCGGTGTGCCGCCGGCAGAAGCAACGCCCTTCTTGACGGCCTGCGCCTGACGCATCAGGGCGATATTGCACGGCGCGGCCTCGTTCCAGCAACTCGCCACACCGACGAAAGGCTGCGAAATCTGCTTCGACGTCATGCCCATCGCATAGTAGTATGAACGATGCGGCGCACGGGCCGGCCCCACCGAAACGTGGCGGCTTGGCAGTTTTGATTTATCGAAAATCCGTGCGTTCATCGTCGTATCCCCCAGACATCAAGCGCGATCCATTAGCCGCGTCGCGACCAGCCATGCTTGCCACGTTCGAGGAGCGCTCGGCAACAATGCCATAGCAAACGATCCTGAACGGCAGCCCGTGCAACGGGGCATGGAATGGATGACAAAACGTCTGGAAATCAATAGCTTACCGTTCACAGGGGTAGCGCCGACTTTGTGGCACAATCGCGGCGTTGAGGCCGCCGTAACCACCCCCGTCGCAATGATTTATGGCTGTTGCGGAAATATCACAAATCCAGATCGATCATAGGAATGCAGGCAACAAGAACCCGCCGATGATGAAGAAGAGCAAAATGCCTGTGGCAAGCGGCAGATGCTTCTCCATGAAGGTGCGGATATTGTCTCCATAGAAGCGCAGGGCGACCGCAAACATCATAAAGAAGGTGATGCGCGACACGAACGCACCGATGGTAAAGAGCTTGAGATCGAAATGGATGAAGCCGGACATGATCGTCACGATCTTGAACGGGATCGGCGTCAGGCCCTTGGTCAGCAGAACCCAGAACCAGACACCCTTTGAGTCATCGACCATCTTCTTGGCATCGTCCGCCATGCCATAGAGATTCATGACCCAGAGCCCGACCGACTCGTAAAGCAGATAACCGATGGCATAGCCCATGTACCCGCCGAGCAACGCGCCGATAGAACAAACGAAGGCGTAAAACCAGGCGCGATCGGGCCGTGCCAGGCACATCGGGATCAGCAACGGCAGTGGCGGAATCGGGCTGACGGAGCTTTCCAGAAAGGTTACGGCAAACAGTACCCAGACGGCGCGCGGGTGGCTGGCATAAGACACAACCCAATCATAGGCTCGCTTCAGCATGTTGTGCAGGAATCCGGGACTGGTGTTGAGATGGCGGCCAGCAGGGCGCTGGCGCGCGACCTGTAGCCGAACTCTGGGGCACATTCCAGCGGCGTTCGCTGGAATGATCAAAAATAGCTCTGACTTGGTTTTCGAGGGATGATCTGTCGCCAAAAGTGCGCCATAAACCGCTCGAACGCCCCGCACTGGCCATTGATCCGAAGGAGACCAAAAACATGCACGGCACGGCAACAGGAAATGGCGGCTGCCCGGTCGCTCATGGCGCTACGACGCTGTCGATGAGGGGCAATCGGGATTGGTGGCCAAATCAGCTCAATCTCAGGATGCTTCACCAGAATACGGCGCTGTCTAGCCCGATGACGTCGGGTTTTGGCTACGCATCCGCCTTTGGCAAGCTCGACTACAGCGCGCTAAAGAACGACCTCCATGCCCTGATGACCGACACGCAGGATTGGTGGCCTGCTGATTATGGTCATTACGGCCCGTTGTTCATCCGCATGGCGTGGCACAGCGCCGGCACTTATCGCACGGGTGACGGTCGCGGTGGTGCATCTTCTGGAACCCAGCGTTTTGCGCCCCTCAACAGCTGGCCGGACAACGGCAATCTCGACAAGGCACGCCGCCTGCTCTGGCCGGTCAAAGCCAAGTACGGCAATAGCATCTCGTGGGCTGACTTGATGATCCTCGCCGGAAATGTTGCTCTCGAATCGATGGGCTTCAAGACCTTCGGGTTTGGTGCCGGGCGTGCCGACGTCTGGGAGCCGGAGGAAGACATCTACTGGGGCAAGGAAGCTGACTGGCTGGGCGACAAGCGCTACAGCGGTGACCGTGTGCTTGAAAATCCGCTGGCTGCCGTCCAGATGGGCTTGATCTACGTCAACCCGCAAGGCCCTAACGGCAAGCCCGATCCATTGGGCTCAGCCCGCGACATCCGCGAGACCTTCGCACGCATGGCCATGAACGACGATGAAACCGTCGCACTGGTCGCTGGCGGGCATACCTTCGGCAAAGCGCATGGAGCCGGTCCCGAACTCCATGTCGGCCCCGAGCCTGAAGCAGCCCCCATCGAAGCACAGGGCCTTGGCTGGCTCAGCACCTTCCAGAGCGGCAAGGGCTCATCTGCCATCACCTCAGGCATTGAAGGCGCATGGACGCCTACGCCTACGTCATGGGACATGTCCTACTTTGATGTCTTGTTCGGCTATGAGTGGGAATTGACGAAAAGCCCAGCCGGTGCGTGGCAATGGCAGCCGAAGGACCTGGCTGAAAAGGACATGGCGCCTGATGCGGAAGACCCAGGCAAGCGCGTTCCGATCATGATGACCACAGCCGACATGGCGATGCGCCTTGACCCGGCTTATGAGGCAGTCTCGCGCCGCTTCCACAAGAACCCCGCCGAATTTGCGGATGCCTTTGCGCGAGCCTGGTTCAAGCTGACCCACCGCGACATGGGGCCGAAGGTCCGCTATCTCGGGCCGGAGGTGCCAGCAGAGGATTTGATATGGCAGGACCCGGTTCCGGCCATGAACCATCCGCTGATCAATGCCGACGACGTGACCAAACTCAAGACGATGATCGCGCAGAGTGGCCTCGATATCAGCCAGTTGGTCAGGACCGCGTGGGCGTCCGCCTCGACATTTCGCGGCTCAGACAAGCGTGGTGGCGCGAACGGCGCGCGCGTGCGGCTCAGCCCCCAGAAGGATTGGGGGGTCAATGCACCGTCTGAGCTCGTCGTGGTTCTCAAGACACTCGAAGCGATCAAGGCGACATTCAATGCCTCCCAGACAGGTGGCAAGAAAGTCTCGCTCGCGGATCTGATTGTGCTGGGCGGCTGCTTCGGCGTCGAGCAGGCAGCGGCAGCAGCGGGCCAGCCGGTCATGGTTCCGTTCGCACCGGGCCGAACAGATGCAACTCAGGAACAAACGGATATCGATTCGTTCGCGGCGCTCGAGCCGTTCGCGGACGGGTTCCGCAACTACCAGAAGGCGCCTTGCGACATCTCCGGCGAGGAAATGCTGATCGACAAGGCGCAACTTCTCACGCTGACTGCTCCCGAGATGACGGTCCTGATCGGTGGCATGCGAGTACTTGGCGCAAACCACGCCGGCTCGCGCCACGGCGTCTTCACGGCACGCGTTGGCCAGTTGAGCAACGACTTCTTCGTCAACCTGCTCGATATGGGCACAGCCTGGACGGCGACGTCGAGTGTCGAGGATGCGTTTGAGGGGCGTGACCGCAAGACCGGCATGGTCAAATGGACCGCCACACGCGCTGATCTTGTCTTTGGATCGAACTCCCAGTTGCGCGCCATTGCGGAGGTCTACGCACAGGTCGATGCGAAAGCGAAGTTCGTGACGGACTTTGTTGCAGCGTGGACGAAGGTCATGAACGCTGACCGCTTCGAGCAGGCTTGAGGTTTAGGCCCGGACGGGCCACTTCAAACCGCAGATTGAGTGTCATCACCGGCCTT
>JBOFFB010000600.1:0-6827 GCA_051648385.1 Allobosea sp. | reverse complement strand
GACGCCAATGCGGGTCATCACCGTTTCCTGGATCACCGTTTCGCGCTCGGTTCCGCCGAAGATGCGGCCGCCGATGGAAGAATACTCACCCTCGGTGTTCTCGCGCACCACCCAGAAATCGATATCGCCCGGCTTGCGGCCCGCCAGCGGCGACGGCACGCCGGGCATCAGGCGCACAGGGCGCAAATTGACATACTGGTCGAAGGCGCGGCGGAACTGCAGCAGCGAGCCCCAGAGCGAGATGTGATCGGGGATCTTGTCCGGCATGCCGACGGCGCCGAAGAAGATCGCGTCATGCTTGCCGATCTTGTCCTGCCAGTCATCCGGCAGCATCTTGCCGTGCTTGGCGTAGTAGTCATAGGACGAGAAATCGAAGTGATCGAGGTTGAGCTTGAAGCCGAAGAGCTTGGCGGCCTTCTCCAGCACGCGCACGCCCTCTGGCATGACCTCCTGGCCGATGCCATCGCCAGCGATGACGGCGATGTTGTAGACGCGGTTGGTGGGGGTCATGGGGTGTCTCCGGAGAAAAAGGCAAGGAATTCGGCGGCGACCTGTTCTGGCAGTTCTTCCGCCAGATAGTGCCCGCCGGGAAGTGTGTGGCCGCGCACATCGGCGGCGCGCTCGCGCCACAGTGCAAGCACATCGAAGCACTTGTTGACCGCGCCATGCTCGCCCCAGAGCGCAAGCAGGGGTTGCTGCATCTTGCGCCCGTTGTCGGCATCATCGTGGGCGATGTCGATGGTGGCTGCGGCGCGATAGTCCTCGCAGGAGGCGTGGATGGTGGCAGGATCGCGGAAGCAGCGCAGGTATTCGGCCAATGCTTCAGGTGCGAACGGCGTCATGCCAGCCGAGCCGGAACCGCATTTCTTCAGCCAGTAAGCGTCAGGATCAGCCCCAATCATCCGTTCGGGGAAAGACGCGGGGGTGATCAGGAAAAACCAGTGCCAGTAGGCGCGGGCGAAAGCGTCGGTGGTGCCGGCATACATCTCGCGGGTCGGCGCGATGTCGAGTGTTGCCAGCTTCAGCACCATGTCCGGATGATCGAGCGCCATGCGGTGGCCGACGCGCGCGCCGCGATCATGACTGCCGACAAACCAGCGCTCATGCCCGAGCGCCGCCATCGCAGCCACGAGGTCGGCCGCCATCGCGCGCTTGGAATAGGCAGCATGGTCGCCCCCGCCTGTCGGCTTGGCGCTGTCGCCATAGCCGCGCAAATCAGCCGCAACGATGGTGAAGTGGTCCTTCAGGATCGCCGCCACCTTGTGCCAGAGTACATGGGTTTGCGGGTAGCCATGCAGCAGCAGGAGCGGCGGACGCTTGGTATCCTTGCCATTGCCGCCGGTGCGCAAGCGCACGCTGGAGCCGGGCACGGCGATATCCAGTTGCCTGAAGCCTGGAAATAGCGCTGGATGTGATGGTGTTTCGGTGATCTGCATCGGCTCGCGAAAAGGGCTCGTAGGTAAACCAGCCAAGTGGACAGACCCGGCAAACTTGCTTAATCAACAGAAAACAAAAGCACAATCGGGGGACGCATTCAGCCCATGGGTAAGTTTCGCATTGCCGCACCGCAGGATTTTGCGGGAGGCCTTTTTCTCATCACCATCGGGCTTGGTGCCTATTGGGCTTCTTCCAACCTGGGCATGGGCACATTGCGCGCCATGGGGCCGGGCATGCTGCCGAAATCGCTGTCAGTCATCGTCGCTGGCCTCGGCGTCATTCTCACGCTGACCTCGCTGAAGGCGGAAGGGCCGGACCTGGACCGCTGGTCCATTCGGGGGCTGGTCTTCGTCATCGCCGGTGCCTGCGCCTTTGCGCTCACCATCCGCGGCATGGATCTGCCAGGAGGGTTCAAACTGCCTGCCATCGGGTTGATCGCGGCCGGCCCGCTCGTGGCCATTGTCTCCGCTTTCGCCTCGCCGGAGACGAAATGGGGCGAGGTGCTGATCTTCGCTGCAGTGATGACCACGCTCTGTGCCGGTCTTTTCAAGTACGCGTTGGGTCTGCCGATCCCGCTCGCGCCCTGGCTGTTGGGATATTGAGCGATGGAACTTTTTGATAATCTCGCGCTCGGTTTCAGTGTTGTCTGGAAGATCATCTGGTGGTCACCCAGCCTCATTCCGGGGCTGTCTATCCCGGTGCCGATCAATCTCATGTTGTGTTTCATCGGCTGCCTTGTCGGCACGCTGATCGGCGTGCTTCCGGGCGTCGGACCAATCGCCACCATTGCTATGCTGTTGCCGATCACCTTCGGGCTTGAGCCTGTCGGTGCACTGATCATGTTGGCCGGCATCTATTACGGTGCGCAGTATGGCGGCTCGACCACAGCCATCCTTGTCAACATCCCGGGTGAGGCTACATCCGTCGTCACCACGCTTGATGGCCATCAGATGGCCAAGCAAGGCCGCGCCGGTGTCGCGCTGGGGATTGCGGCCATTGGTTCGTTCATCGCCGGTTCGTTTGCAACTGTGTTGATTGCAGCTCTGGGAGCGCCGCTCACCAAGCTCGCGCTGCTCTTTGGCCCCGCCGAGTACTTCTCGCTGATGGTGATGGGCCTGTGCTTTGCCGTCGTGCTGGCGCGCGGTTCGATCCTCAAAGCCATCGGCATGATCATGCTCGGGCTGCTGCTTTCGACCATCGGTACTGATCTGGAGACCGGTCAGGAGCGCATGACCTTCGGTTTCGCGCCATTGTCAGACGGGCTGGATTTTGCCGTCCTTGCCATGGGCATCTTCGGTTTTGCCGAGGTGATCAAGAACCTCGAAAACCCTGAAACCCGCGACGTGGTGCGCCAGAAGGTCGGTCGGTTGCTGCCTACCGGGGCGGAAATGCGCCAGTCAGCGGCGCCAATCGCGCGCGGCACGCTGCTGGGCTCCATCCTCGGCATCCTGCCCGGCAACGGAGCGGTGCTCGGCCCGTTCGCCAGCTACACGCTGGAAAAGAAGCTCGCCAAGGATCCAAGCCGGTTTGGCAAAGGCGCGATCGAGGGCGTGGCCGGGCCCGAGAGCGCCAACAACGCCGGCGCGCAGACCTCGTTCATTCCGCTGCTGACACTCGGCATCCCACCCAACGCCGTGATGGCGCTGATGGTTGGTGCCATGACGATCCATGGTGTCATTCCCGGCCCGCAGGTGATGACCAAGAACCCGCAACTGTTCTGGGGCATGATCGCCTCGATGTGGATCGGCAACCTGATGCTGCTGATCATCAACCTGCCGCTGATCGGGCTCTGGGTGAAACTGCTCAAAGTGCCTTACCGCCTGATGTTCCCGGCCATCCTGCTGTTTTGTTGCATCGGTATCTACTCGATCAACAACAGCCCCGTGGACGTGGCGATGACGGCCTTCTTCGGCTTGTTCGGCTACGCTCTGGTCAAGTTCGGCTTCGAGCCCGCTCCGCTGCTGCTGGGCTACGTGCTTGGCAAATTGCTGGAAGAGAAGATGCGCCAGGCGCTGATCATCTCCCGCGGCTCGTTCATGACCTTCGTGGAACGCCCTATCTCGGCCGGGCTCTTGCTGGTCGCAGCCGTCATCCTCGTGATTGCGCTGCTGCCATCGATCTCGAAGAAACGCGACGTGGTGTTCACCGAAAACAGCTGACACATGACTCCGGTGTCATCCCCGGCGGCCCAAGGGGCCGGGAAGGGGATCCATCCGGCGATCGATCGCATTGTGGATCCCCTTCCCGAAGCCTCTGGCTTCGCCGGGGATGACACCGTGAAAAGCCGGTCTTGCTTGCCTTCACTGCGCAGAATGCCTCTGCAATTGTGCGTGCCCTGCAGCCAGTGTATGTCACCACCAAGACCGTCTGAATCCCAAAAAAACATCCCGGAGGAGCCCCCATGACCACTTTCACACGCCGCGCCATGCTCGGTGCCGTTGCCATCAGCGCCAGCCTCGGCCTTGCCACTTCCGCGCAGGCGCAAGCCTATCCCAACAAGCCCATCACCATGCTGGTGGCGTTTGCCGCCGGTGGGCCGACCGATGTCATTGCGCGCATCGTCTCCGAGCACATGTCGAAGACGCTCGGCCAGCAGATCATCATCGAGAACGTCGCGGGCGCTGGCGGCACCACCACCACAGCGCGCGTCGCTGCTGCAACGCCGGATGGTTACACGCTGATCATGGGCCAGATGGGCACACATGCCGCGGCCCCCGCGCTTTACCCGAACCTCAAGTACAATCCGGTGACGGACTTCACACCGATCGGCATCGCCGGGATCACACCCATCGTGATCGTCACCAAGAAGGATTTCCCGGCCAACAACCTGCGCGAGTTCATCGCTTACGTGAAAGCCAACCCCGACAAGGTAAACCAGGCTCATGCTGGCGTCGGCTCGACCGCCTTCACCACCTGCGTGTTGCTGAAGGCCCAGATCGGCGTGCCGAAGCTGAACGCCGTCGCTTATCGCGGCACCGGCCCGGCGCTGAACGATCTCGTCGGCGGCCAGGTCGACTTCATGTGCGATCAGGTGACGAACCTGACCCCTCAGATCAACGCCGGCAACATCAAGGCGATGGCCATCGCGACGCCCACCCGCCTTGCCGTGCTGCCGAACGTGCCGACCACCACGGAGGCAGGCCTGCCCGAATACCAGATCAGTGGCTGGAACGGCATCTTCGGGCCAAAGGCACTGCCCAAGGACATTCAGGACAAGCTGGTTGACGCGCTGAACAAGGCACTGGAAGACCCGACCACCAACAAGCGCCTGGCCGAACTCGGCACCGTGATCCCCAACAAGGACGAGCGCGCCCCCGCCGGAATGGCTGCCGTGCTCGCCCGCGACATCAAGGTGCTCGACAAGCCGCTGCGCGACTCGGGCGCTGTCGGTCAGTAGTCAACTGCCCCACCCTGCCTTCCCCATGGGATGGCAGGGTGGGGTCTTCCTCACTTCGTCCCGAACATCCGGTCCCCTGCATCACCCAGACCCGGCACGATGTAGCCGTGATCATTCAGGTGGCTGTCGATCGCGGCGGTCCAGATGCGGACGTCAGGATGCGCCGCGCGCATCTTGGCAATGCCTTCCGGTGCTGCAAGCAGGCAGACGAAACGCAAATCCTTGACGCCGCGCTGCTTGAGGCGGTCCACCGCCGCGATGGCCGAGTTGCCGGTCGCCAGCATCGGATCCATGACGATGACCATACGGTCGGCGATATCGGACGGTGCCTTGAAGTAGTACTCCACGGCCTGAAGAGTCTCAGGGTCGCGGTAAAGCCCGATATGGGCGACACGGGCGGCGGGCACCATCTCGAGCATGCCATCAAGGAACCCGACACCCGCACGCAGGATTGGCGCAAAAACCAGCTTTTTGCCAGCGATGATCGGCGCCTGCATTGTCTCAAGCGGTGTCTCGATCTCGGTCATCACGATGGGCAGGTCACGCGTGATCTCGTAGCACAGCAGCATGCCGATCTCGTTGAGGAGCTGGCGGAAGCTCTTTGTCGAGCGCTCCTTGTCGCGCATCAGTGTGAGCTTGTGCTGGACCAGAGGGTGGTCGACCACTGTGACGCTTTCGTTTGTAGCGGCCATGTCCTGCGCCTTGATGTTGGAATGTTTGCGCGACAATACAGTCTTGCAGCGCTGGATCGAGTGCCCAATCGGACCATCCACCTGCTTTTTCGAACTTGCCTGACGATGCGGTCGCCAACACACAGGCCCTTGAGTCTCGACGAAGCGGGCCCGGCGTCGTAGACAGTTGCCATGACCACGACCGCCTTCAGCCTCGATCCGCGCCTTGCCGCCGACACCGTCTCCGTTGCCGACTGGCCGCTGTGCAGCGTGCTGCTCATTCGTGACGCACGCTTCGTCTGGCTGGTGCTGGTGCCAAAACGCGCCGGGGCCTGCGAGATCATCGATCTTGCGCCATCCGACCGAGCGTTGCTCAGCGCGGAAATCGACCGTGCGGCGACGGGTCTGCGCAATGCTGTGCCATGCGACAAGCTCAATATCGCTGCGCTCGGCAATGTCGTGGCGCAATTGCACGTGCACGTGATCGCGCGGCGCAAGACCGATGCTGCGTGGCCGAAGCCTGTCTGGGGCCTGCCCAAACCCGAAGCCTATGATGACGCCGAACTCAGCGGGCTTATCAGCCGGCTCAATGCCGCCTTCCCGGCCTGATGGACCTAGTGACATGAATGACTTCACCGCCGCGCACCATCGCGCAGAACTCTCCGCCCGCACCGGCTTTGCCAGCAACCTGCCGGACCGGGCTGCGGAGTTGCGTGATGATCCTGCCGCACAAGCCGGCTTGCGTGCCGCGTCCATTGCGCGCTTTGCCGTGGTGGCCGGGGAAAAGCCGGTGCTGCGGCGCAAGGGCGAAGGCTTTACGATCTGGCATGATGCAGCCCAACTCGAGGTATTCGGCACTATCGACCACGAAATCCTCCTCGGGCGTGACACTGGCGCTGGCCGCTTCGGCGTGCGCATCGCGCCTGAAGCCGCAGACTACCTGAGGGGTGACGCCGACCTCCTGGTGCTCGACCTGCGCTCGCTGGCGATTCAGGGACTGTTGCCGCCCAATGAACTGGGGGCCATCGGCGAGACCAAGGCGATGACCGACTGGCATGCACGCCATCGGTTCTGCGCCAACTGCGGCACACCGACCTTGTCCTCACCCGGCGGCTGGAAGCGCGAATGCAGCGCCTGCAACGCGCAGCACTTCCCGCGCACCGACCCGGTCACGATCATGCTCGTCACACGACATGACCCAGTTCTTGGTGACAGATGTCTGCTCGCCCGCCAGTCGCGCTTTCCGCCCGGCATGCATTCGGCCATTGCGGGCTTTGTTGAACCGGGCGAGACCATCGAGGATGCGGTGCGCCGCGAGACAC
>JBOFFB010000599.1:0-4370 GCA_051648385.1 Allobosea sp. | reverse complement strand
AGGCCACCTGCGCGCTTTGAGCCAGTCACACCGCCCGTTCGCTCCTTGCCGAAATCAGTCGATGCTGCTGTCGGACAAGCCCAGAAAGGCTCTCCGGCCATCATTGCGCGCATGTTCGATGCGGCAGCCGCCAGCGCCGCGATCAACGTGGCAAAGTCCGATTTCTATCCCAAGGTAACGGCTGAACTCTCAGCCGACTACTACAGCGACATGGATCGCGGCACCGGTCGCCGCACCGACGTGACCGGCATGATCGTCGTGCGTCAGAACCTTTATCGCGGCGGCATCGACTCGGCCCGCGTGCGCGAAGCCTATTCCCGCGCCAACGAAAGCCAGGCGACGTCCGATCTGATGCGCCGCACAATCGAGCGCGAGGTGCGCCTGTCTTGGACGGCGATGACGATTGCCCGCGCCCGCGCTGAGGTGATCACGCGCCAGCTTGAGCAGAACCGCACCGTCATCAAGGCCTACACCGAGCAGTTCGAGCTTGGCCAGCGCACCCTGATCGACCTCTTGGATGTGCAGAACGAGCTTTTCATCAACGAGACATCGGTTGTCACGGAAGCCTTCGTCAGCAATTTCAACACATTCCGTGTCCTTGCCTCGATGGGTCGCCTCGTGCCGTCGCTTGGCCTCGACTACAACGAGGAAGCGCGGCGGATGCCGCTGCCGTCCAGCGCCATCATCCCCTGAGTAAGCCGCCCAGGCAGGCGGCAGGCAGGAAATTCACACTTCATTAGCCATAATTGGTGATGGTCTGGGGACGCGCGATGGCCTGATTTGCAGGCTTGCGGCATGGATCGTTGCAAGTGACCAGCCAGACTCCGGACATCAAGGCACTGCAGGACCGGCTCGGTGAGGCTTTTGGGGCTGACGCCCCCCGCCGCGACGCTGCCGACACCACGCTGAACCGCCAGAATGGCACCCCGCCGCTGAGGTTGTCCGAGTTTCTTGCCGGCCATTCGGGTATTTATGCCCAGGCCATCTTCGCGACCGTGACCATCAATGTCCTGGCAATCGCCGGCTCGATGGTGGTGATGAATGTCTATGACCGGGTGCTGCCAAACCAGGCGATGGAGACGTTGACAGCGCTGATCATCGGCGCTGCGCTGGCCGCTATGTTCGAGTTCTCATTGCGCATGCTGCGTGGCGGGCTGATCGACGCGGCCAGCCGGGAAATCGACCTCAGGTTGTCATCAAAGCTGTTCCAGCGTGTGCTCGGTGCCAGCCTGCAAGGACAGCAGGGCTCGACCGGCGTGCGCATCAACACCATGCGCGAGTTCGAGACGCTGCGCGAGTTCTTCACCTCGGCGACCATGACAGCGCTCGGCGACCTACCCTTTGCGCTGCTTTTCATCGCGCTGATCGCGGCCATTGCCGGGCATCTCGTCTGGGTGCCGCTGGCCATGATCCCGGTGCTGCTCATCATCCAGTTCCTGTTGCAGAAGCCATTGGCACGGTTGACCGCCGAGAGCTTCCGCGACAGTGCCCAGAAGAATGCCGTGCTGGTCGAAACGCTGGTGGGCCTTGAATCGATCAAGGGCATCGGTGCCAACCGTTGGGCGCAAACACTGTGGGACCGCTCGATGGACGAGCATGTCCGTGTATCCTTGCGCACCCGCATCCTCAACGCGCTGGCGCAGAACAGCGTCGCCACCATCCAGACGCTGGCATCGCTGGCCATGCTGGTGTTCGGCGTCATCCTAATCGGGCGCGGCGAGATCACGGCAGGGGCGCTGATGGCCTCGATGATCCTGCTCGGGCGCGCCGTGGCGCCCATTGCCCAGGGCGCGATGATCGTCGGGCGCATGCACCACATCAAAGTGGCGTGGGGCGCGCTCTCGCAGCTTGCCAATGCGCCACAGGAGCGCCCGGCTGACGCCGACTTCGTCACCCCGCTGAACCCGCTGAACGAGGTTATCTTCGAGGATGTCAACTTTGGCTACGCGCTCGATGCCCCGCCGGCGCTCAAAGCCGTCAGTTTCCGCATCGGCCCCGGCGAGCGCGTCGCCATGATCGGCACCATCGGCTGCGGCAAGTCCACGGCACTCAAGCTGATGATGAAACTGCACGCACCGCAAAGCGGGCGGATTCTTGTCAATGGGCTGGCTGCCGCCGCTATCGACCCTGACTGGCTGCGCCGTCATGCCGCCTATGTGGAGCAGCAGCCGACGCTGTTCTCAGGCACGATCCATTCGAACCTCACCTTGCACCGGCCCGATTGCAGCGATGCCGAGATCATCAAGGCAGCTGAAGCGTCAGGTGCGCTAAGCTGGATCAGCCGCTTGCCGCGTGGCTTCCACACCCGGCTTGGCGAGCGGGGCGCGGGGCTTTCGTCCGGCCAGCGACAATCGCTGGCTCTCGCTCGTGCGTTGATTGGACAGCCCTCGATGCTGATCATGGACGAGCCGACCAGCGATATGGACGGCCGCACCGAGGCTGACGTTGTGAAGCGCATCGGCGAGACGCTGGCTGGCCGCACGCTGGTACTTGTGACGCACCGACCTGCCCTGCTTGAACTGGTCGACCGGCTGATCGTCTTCGACAACGGCCAGGTGATGGCGGATGGCCCCAAGCAGCAGGTGCTTGACCTCTTGGCCCGCCGCACGACCGAACGCACTGCCGAACCTGCGAGGGCCAGCGCATGAGTGAAATCGCGCCACTATTGCCCGCTCCCGCCAAAGTGCAGGCAAAGCTTGATCGGCGGCTTTCTGCCGCGCCGCTCTGGCTGCACCTGACCACATCCGCGCTTGTGCTGACGCTGGCCTCCGCCTTCGGCTGGGCAGCGCTTGCCAAGGTCGACGAGGTGACGCGGGCAGACGGCAAGGTCATTCCCGCCAGCCGCATCCAGCTCGTGCAGAACCTTGAAGGCGGCATCGTGCGCCGCATCAACACCCGTGAAGGCGCGCTGGTGAAGGAGGGCGACCTCCTCGTACAGATCGACGCCACCGGCTTCGGCTCCAGCCTTGACGAGCGCCGCGAAAAACTGCTGGGCCTGCGCGCGGTGTTGGCGCGGCTGGAAGCCAATGTCGAAGGGCAGGCGCTGGCCATACCAGACGACATCGTGCGCACCCGTCCGCGCCTCGCCCATGAGCAAGCCGAAATGTTCGATAACCGCCGCCGCGAGATGCAAGCGTCTTTGGGCGGTCTCGATCAGCAGGTGGCCCAGCGCCGCCAGGAGATCGAAGAGATACGCTCGCGCATCGCAAACCTGACCCGGGCCCTCGAAATCGCGCGCGAGGAGCTTGATCTGACTCGCCCGTTGGTTCAACGCGGCGCTGCTGCCCGGATTGAACTCATACGGCTGGAGGCCCGGCAGAATGAGCTCCAGGGTTCGCTTGAAGCCGCACAGCTGACCATGCCCCGTATCGAACAAGCGCTCGGAGAAGCCAGAAACCGGCGCATCGAACGCGAAATGGGTCTGCAGGCCGAGATGCGTTCTCAGCTTTCCGAAAGTCGCGTGCAGATTGCGTCGCTCGAACAATCGATCAAGGGCGACCTAGACCGCGTCGACCGCACCGAAGTGCGCGCGCCCGTCAGCGGCATCGTCAAGACGCTGCATGTCTCGACGCTCGGGCAGGTGGTGAAACCGGGCGTCGACATTGTCGAAATCGTGCCCTCAGGCGACAGCCTCCTGATCGAGACCCGCATCCGCCCGCAGGACATCGCCCATCTGCGCCCCGGCCTCGATGCCGTGGTCAGGCTGACCGCTTATGACTACACCAGCTATGGCGTGCTGAAAGGCAAGCTCGAGCATATCGGCGCAGACACCGTGCAGACCGAACGTGGCGAGACCTTCTATCATGCCCGCGTGCGGACCGACCGCGCCAGCCTGACAAGGGACGGACAAGAGCATCCGATCCTGCCTGGCATGGTCGCCAACGTCGACATCCTGACGGGCCGGAAAACGGTGCTCGACTACATCGTCAAGCCGATCACGCGCCTGCAGCATGAGGCGTTGCGTGAGCGCTGATCACAGCGGTTTGGTGCGAGCGCTGATCAATCCTCCAGATGGCAGGCCGCCAGCCGCCCATCCTTGAGCTGCCTCAGCGCAGGTGCCTCAACCTTGCAACGGGCCACGGCAAACGGGCAGCGCGTGTGGAAATGACACCCAGGCGGCGGGTTTTGCGGCGAGGGCACATCGCCCTCGATCACCAGCTTCTCCCGGCGAGCGCGCGGATCGGGCATCGGGGCCGCCGAGATCAACGCGCGCGTATAGGGGTGGCGCGGATTGGCGAACATGGCATCGCGGTCCGCCACCTCGACGATACGGCCAAGGTACATCACCGCGATGCGGTGGCCGATATGCTCGACCACGCCAAGGTCATGGCTGACAAAGAGGTAGGCAAGGCCGAACTCTTCCTGCAGGT
>JBOFFB010000598.1:0-1801 GCA_051648385.1 Allobosea sp. | reverse complement strand
TATGGCCGGGTGCGCGCCTCACAGGGTTTTTTCTCGATCGAACGCACCTGCCCGACCTGCAATGGGCGTGGCGAAACCATCGAAGACCCATGCAAGGCCTGCAGCGGCGCGGGCCGCGTGATGCGCGAGCGCACGCTGTCGGTCAACGTGCCGGCGGGCGTCGAGGACGGCACCCGCATCAGGCTGGCTGGCGAGGGCGAAGGCGGTGCCAAGGGCGGGCCTTCCGGCGACCTCTACATCTTCTTGTCGGTAAAGCCGCACAGCATCTTCCAGCGCGACGGCTCGGACCTGTTCTGCCGCGTGCCGATCTCGATGACCAAGGCAGCCCTCGGCGGCGAGGTCGAAGTGGTGACGCTGGACGGGGCGAAAGCCATGGTCAAGATCCCCGAAGGCACGCAAACCGCCAAGCAATTCCGCCTGCGCCGCAAGGGCATGCCGGTGCTGCGCTCCAGCGATGTCGGTGACCTTTACATCCAGGTCCAGGTGGAAACCCCCATGAATCTGACGCGCCGCCAGCGTGAATTGCTGGCCGAGTTCGAGAAGGAATCATCCGGCGCGACACACCCGGAAACAGCCGGCTTTTTCGATCGGATGAAGGGTTTCTTCGACGGTTTTGCCTCTCCGGGGCCTAAAAATTGAGCAAGTTGGCAGCCACTGTCGCCGGCCTGACAAGTGCTTGTCATGGTAATGTCGTGCCTGTGCAAGCTTGACGCACGCGTCAGAGGGAGTATGGCTACGGATCGAACAACTCATAGGCGGCGTAACATTCGTGTTCGAACCAACCCGGCATAATCTCGAACGCAAGCCCGTGCGGAAAAAGCGTGTGGCGGATGATGAGACCAGGTTTCTCAAATCCTGGCTTGAGCGCCCGCTGCTGACTGGCGCTGTCATGCCCTCGGGCAAATTTCTCGCAAAAGCGATGGCCGCGCAGGTCGACCTGCAGGAGCCTGGCCCCATCGTCGAGATTGGTCCTGGCACCGGCCCTGTGACCGAAGCGCTCATCGCCCGTGGCGTGGCGCAAGAGCGTCTCGTGCTGGTCGAGTTCAACCCCGATTTCATCGATCTTTTGAAGAAGCGCTTCCCGCTTGCTAGCGTCATTCAGGGCGATGCTTACCGCATCGCTGATCTGCTCAAGGACAAGCTGCCCGAGCCTGCCGCCGCCGTCGTGTCCAGCTTGCCGCTGTTCACCAAGCCGCCCGAGGTGCGCCGCAACTTCCTGCATCAGGCCTTTTCCTTGATGAGCAAGGGTGCCCCTTTCATTCAGTTCACCTATGCGGTGGTGCCGCCGATCGCCGAGCGCGGCCCCGGCTACACCTCGAAAGCGTCGAACTGGATCTTGCTGAACATCCCGCCCGCACGGGTCTGGACTTATCGCAAGGTGTGATCAGCCTGCGCCAGTCGCCCGATGGCTTTGCAGCTTTGCAAAACGTGACTTGCTGCACTGCGCTGATGGAAACATGTGGTGCATGCCCTATATCCTGAGGGCAGTTTTCTCTACCTGAATGGACCCTCCCCACATGACCAAGATCCTTGTCCTCTCCGGCTCATCGCGCGCCGGTTCAATGAACCAGAAGCTTGCCGAACTGGCTGCAAAGAAGATCAATGCTGCTGGCGCAACAGCCACACTGATCTCGCTGGCTGACTATCCGCTGCCGTTGGTTGATGCCACAGGCTTCGGCAATTCGCCGGAAGCCGCCACGAAGCTGCGCGAGTTGATCGATGCCCATCACGGCCTGTTCCTGACCTCGCCTGAGTACAACGCAGGCTATGCGCCCGCACTGAAGAATGCGCTCGATTGGGC
>JBOFFB010000597.1:0-3373 GCA_051648385.1 Allobosea sp. | reverse complement strand
TCAAACGAACCAGCCTGAAAACGGCTGGAACGACCGGGTACGCGTCGGCCTGAGATCAGGCCAACAGGGTGCCCGCGGGAGACGCGGAGCGCCACAAGTCGCAAGCTGCCAACCTCCCGAAACAAGGTCCGCTCCAGAGCCCGCAGAGGGACTCAACCGGCGGTCGGAATTGTGCGATTGGCTAAGCCCGCAGCCTTTGATTGCAGGCGTGCTGGCAGTGGAGGTTTGCGATGACGAAGATCGAAACCATGCGGAATGCGGCATCTGTCGCTGATCAGACGCGTTTTGTGCTGGTCAATCCAGATATGCCCGAAAAGCAGGGTCTGTACGATCCGTCTTTCGAGAAGGACGCTTGCGGGGTTGGTTTCATTGCCGACATGAAAAACCGCAAAAGCCACGCTATCGTGCAGCAAGGTCTCCAGATCCTGCACAATCTCGACCATCGTGGCGCGGTTGGCGCTGACCCGAAGCTCGGCGATGGTTGCGGCATCCTTGTGCAGATTCCGCATCGCTTTTTTACGGAAGAATGCGCCAAGCTCGGGATCACCTTGCCTGAGACGGGGCATTACGCGGTCGGCCATTTCTTCCTGCCGCGTGACCCGGAGCTCCGGGCGCTGTGCGAGACGATCATTGTTCAGACAGTCACCGAAGAAGGCCAGGTGTTTCTTGGCTGGCGGCCCGTGCCGGTCGACAATTCAGACCTTGGCGAAGCGGTGCTGGCTTCCGAGCCCGTCCAGATGCAAATCATTATCGGGCGCGGCGAAGGTGTCGAAGACGAGGCCGAGTTCGAGCGCCGCCTGTTCGTGCTGCGCAAGTCGGTGTCGAACAAGATCTACAAACGGCAGGACCGCGCCACCGCGCAATACTATCCCGTGTCACTGTCGTGCCGCACAATTGTCTACAAGGGCATGGTGCTGGTGAACCAGCTTGGCAGTTACTACCGCGATCTTACCGATCCCCGTTTCGAATCGGCGTTGGCGTTGGTGCATCAGCGCTTTGCCACCAACACCTTCCCGAGTTGGCGACTGGCACACCCCTACCGGATGGTGGCGCACAATGGTGAGATCAACACCCTGCGCGGCAACGTCAACTGGATGGCGGCACGGCAGGCCACGGTGGATTCGCCGCTGTTCGGCAATGATATCTCGAAGCTCTGGCCAATTTCGTATGAAGGCCAGTCGGACACCGCCTGCTTCGACAATGCGCTCGAATTCCTCTGCCGCGGGGGCTACTCGCTCGCCCACGCCATGATGATGCTGGTGCCCGAGGCCTGGGCCGGCAATCCGCTGATGAGCGAAGAGCGGCGTGCGTTCTACGAATATCATGCAGCCTTGATGGAGCCGTGGGACGGACCGGCCGCCATCGCCTTCACCGACGGCATCCAGATTGGCGCGACGCTGGACCGCAACGGCCTTCGTCCGGCGCGGTTCCTTGAGACTGATGACGGCCTCGTGGTACTGGCCTCTGAAATGGGCGTGCTGCCGATCCCCGAGGAAAAGATCATCCGGAAGTGGCGGCTTCAGCCCGGCAAGATGCTGCTGATCGACCTGAACGAAGGACGCATCATCTCCGATGACGAGATGAAGGCCTCGCTGGCCAATGCCAACCCCTACAAGGAGTGGATCAGGCGGACCCAGATCGTGATCGAGGATTTGCCGCCGGTCGAGCCTCGCGCCTCGCGCACCGATGTGGCGTTGCTCGATAAGCAGCAGGCCTTCGGCTACACCCAGGAAGACATCAAGCTGTTGATGGCACCGATGGCAATCACCGGCCAGGAAGCGGTCGGCTCGATGGGCACCGACACGCCGATCTCGGCTTTGTCGAGCAAGTCGAAGCTGCTCTACACCTATTTCAAGCAGAATTTCGCGCAGGTGACCAATCCGCCGATCGATCCGATCCGCGAGGAACTGGTAATGAGCCTGCTCTCGTTCATCGGACCGCGCCCGAACATCCTCGATCTCACCGGAGCGTCCAAGCGCAAGCGGCTTGAAGTGCGCCAGCCGATCCTGACGAATGAGGATCTGGAGAAGATCCGCTGCATCGGCCACTATGAAGACCGGTTCGACACCAAGACGCTCGACACGACCTATCCATCGCGCGAGGGCGCGCCGGGCATGGAAGGCGCGCTGGAGCGGCTGTGCGAGCGAGCCGAGGCTGCCGTGCATGGTGGCTATAATATCATCGTTTTGTCTGACCGCATGGTCGGCGCTGACCGCATTCCGATCCCGGCGCTGCTGGCGACCGCTGCGGTTCATCATCATCTGATCCGCAAGGGCCTGCGCACATCGGTCGGGCTTGTGGTCGAATCTGGTGAGCCGCGCGAGATCCATCATTTCTGCTGCCTTGCTGGCTATGGGGCTGAGGCGATCAATCCTTACCTGGCCTTCGAGACGCTGCTCGATGCGCATGAGCGTGGCGAATTCCCCAAAGAGGTCGATGAGGACGAGGTGGTCAAGCGCTTCATCAAGTCGATCGGCAAGGGCGTGCTCAAGGTCATGTCCAAGATGGGTATCTCGACCTATCAGTCCTATTGCGGCGCGCAGATTTTCGACGCGGTCGGACTCAACTCCGAGGTGATCAGGAGCTACTTCACCGGCACCTCGACCATGATCGAGGGCGTGGGTCTGCCCGAGATTGCGCAGGAAACCGCCAGCCGTCACGGTGATGCGTTCGGCAACTCGCCGGTGCTGCTGCACTCGCTCGATGTGGGCGGTGAATATGCCTACCGACTGCGCGGCGAGGACCATGCCTGGACACCGGACAACGTCGCGACACTGCAGCATGCCGTGCGCATGAACGCTGATGACAAGTACCGGGAGTTCGCCAAGCTGGTGAACCAGCAGGCAGAGCGGCTGACCACGATCCGTGGGCTGTTTCACATCAAGACGGCAGTTGAGCGTGGTGCCAAGCCTGTCGCGTTGGCCGATGTCGAGTCGGCAAAAGACATCGTCAAGCGCTTTGCCACGGGCGCGATGTCCTATGGCTCGATTTCCAAGGAAGCGCACGAAACGCTTGCCGTGGCGATGAATTCCATCGGTGCAAAATCCAACACCGGCGAGGGTGGCGAGGAGCCCGAGCGCTTCCGCGTCATGCCAAACGGCAAGTCGAAGCGCAGCGCCATCAAGCAGGTGGCTTCGGGGCGCTTTGGCGTCACCACCGAATATCTCGTCAACGCCGACGTGATGCAGATCAAGATCGCCCAAGGCGCCAAGCCCGGCGAGGGGGGGCAACTCCCTGGCCACAAGGTCGATGCGAAGATTGCCAAGGTGCGCCACTCGACGCCGGGGGTCGGCCTGATTTCGCCGCCGCCGCATCATGACATCTATTCGATCGAGGATCTGGCGCAGCTGATCTTCGATTTGAAGAACGTCAA
>JBOFFB010000596.1:0-7578 GCA_051648385.1 Allobosea sp. | reverse complement strand
ACGATAATCGTTCAAATGATCGGACTGACGCCGCACCTCTGACTCGAACTTGATTCCAAGCCAGCGCAGATCCTCATGGATCGCCGCCTCGAACTCCGGGCGACAGCGGGTGGGGTCGATATCCTCGATCCGGAGCAGGAGTTTCCCGCCAAGCCGCCTCGACTCGGCCTCGTTCTGGAGTGCCGAAAAAGCATGCCCAAGATGCAGGCGCCCATTCGGGCTTGGTGCAAAACGCAGAACGGGCTCTGGCATGTCTGGTCCTGTGATTCGCGAAGACAGCAGTTATAGAGGACTGCAGATATAAGCGAGTTGATTAGGGTATAGCGCACAAAAGCATGCCCTCGCGAAGGCGAGGGTGGGTACCGGTTTTGTGAGTACGCAATACTCTAACTTATTATGATCGATCATTTTTCCGCATTGAGATGGAATCCATCTCAATGCGGGATGATCTAGAAATAGGTGATCCATGACGCCTCGCATCAACACGGCAAGCGACATCGCGAAAGGACTCGCAGCACTTGCGCTGATCGAGCCACGGTTCGCGCCGCTGATCGCCAGAACCGGCGAAGTGCCGCTCAGACGGAGCGAACCCGGTTTTGCCGGCCTGTGCCGCACGATCGTTTCGCAACAGGTCTCGGTCGCGTCTGCTCGTGCCATCTGGGCGCGTGTGGACGGACGATACCCCGCGCTTTGTCATCAGGATATTCGGCAAGCGAGCGAGGCCGATTTGCGCGGTTGTGGTTTGTCAGGTCCGAAAATCCGCACGTTGAACGCCATTGCCGATGCCGTGGACGATGGCCGTCTCGATTTCGCCCATCTCGAAACCGCGACTGCAGCCGAAGTGCATGCGAGCATGACTGCGGTCAGCGGCATCGGCCCCTGGACTGCCGACATCTATCTGATGTTCCATCTCGGCCACGCCGATGTCTTCGCACCGGGTGACCTGGCCTTGCAGGAGGCGTTGAAGATCGGCTTCGGGCTGGACGCGCGGCCAAACGCCAGGGAGTTCGCCGCCATTGCCGAGAGCTGGGCACCATGGCGCGCCGTGGCCGCGCGCCTGCTCTGGGCGTTCTATGCGAAGGTCAAAACGCGCGACGGCGTTGGCGTCTGAATTTGTGGCCTGATCAATACGTCTTCGCGGCAGCGTGCTTGAGACCGCCTTTGGCCGCCGCCAGCTCCGCCTTGGCCGCGTTCCTCAACAAGACCTGATCGGTGGCGATCGAGCTCATGTGGAAGCCGCGCTCGATCATTTCGGCAGCGCGTGTGCCCGTCATTGCAAAGCAGCTGGCGATCTTGCCATGGGCCTTGCACCGGTTGGCGACATGGGTCAGTGCCTTGTCCACATCCGCATGAAACTGGTCGACATGGCCGCCATTCGACAAGGCGATCGACAAGTCGGACGGCCCGACAAAAACCCCGTCTATGCCCGGCACCGCCAGAATCTCGTCAAGAATATCGAGAGCCGCCCGTGTCTCGACCATGGCGATGGCCAATGTCAGGTCATTGGCGGCCTCGAGATAGGCCTGGCCTTCCAGCCCGACGAGGCCCGTCGCGCGGTATGGCCCCCAGCTGCGCTCGCCGAGCGGCGGGTACTTGCAATAGGCCGCCAACTGCCGGGCATCCTCGATGGTGTTGATCATCGGCGCTACAATGCCGATGGCACCTGCATCAAGCATGCGCGAGGCTTCCGGGAAGGCCCCGACCGGCGGGCGCACGAACACCGGCTTGCCCGCCGCCGCCGCCGCGCCGATGGCCAGGATGGCTGACTGTGTGGTGTGCAGCCCGTGCTGCATGTCGATCACTGCCGTGTCGAAACCATCCCGCATCAGGTTTTCTGTCACCAGCGCCTCGGAAAAACCGATGAAGGCGGCATAGGCAGGGGTCCCGGCACGCAACGAGGCGGCAAAAGTGGTGAAGATGTTTGACATGCTTGGCCCCCGAACGATTCTGAGTGTCGCACATCAAATCAGGAGCGCACACAAAAGAAAACGCCCGGCTCGGGTCCGGGCGTCATGCAGTGCAAGCAGACCAGGCGACCGTTCAGCCCTTCGACTTGATCTCTTCCACGGCCTTGGCCATCAACTCGTCCATGTTGCGGCGAATCTGGTGGTCGCTCTGCTCAACCCCGCCCGCCGCAAGATCGGCCTTGATCTTGCGCAGCACGTCATCATCGCCAGCTTCCTCGAAATCGGCCATCACCACCGACTTGGCATAGGCTTCGGCGTCAGTGCCGGACTTGCCCAGAAGCTCTGCCGCCCACAGGCCGACCATTTTGTTGCGCCGGGCCGAGGCCTTGAACTGCAACTCCTCATCATGGGCGAACTTCTTCTCGAATGCGTCCTTGCGGTCATCCATGCCGGCCATGATCAAGCTCCTTAGGTCAATTGGCGACGCGGTACGGGAGGCTGCGTCAGGTTTCAGTTGGCTCGAAGCGGATATAGCGTCAGCCCTTGGTTTTCGCCAGCGCCAGTTTGTCGCCGCATTTTGGCAAGCAGCCCAAAAACTTGCGCTTGCCCGCTTAAACCGCCATATGGGCAACAACTGGAAGGGCTGATGTGACAGCTCAGGGCTGCAGCCTCACGATGGATTTCCTCGAACCCCGGATGTTTCCCATGACCCGTCGCCGTCGCATTTACGAGGGCAAGGCCAAGGTCCTGTATGAAGGACCAGAACCAGGCACGCTGATCCAGCATTTCAAGGACGATGCGACAGCGCTAGATGGCAAAAAGCATGAGGTGCTTGATGGAAAAGGCGTACTCAACAACCGCATCAGCGAGTATCTTTTCCAGAACCTCAATGACATGGGCGTGCCGACGCACTTCATCCGCCGCCTCAACATGCGTGAGCAGCTGATTCGCGAGGTCGAGATCATTCCGCTCGAGGTCGTTGTCCGCAACATCGCAGCTGGCTCGCTCTCCAAGAAGCTCGGCATCGAGGAAGGCACACAGCTGCCGCGCTCGATCATCGAGTTCTACTACAAGAACGACGCGCTTGGTGATCCGATGGTCTCCGAAGAGCACATCACGGCCTTCGGCTGGGCCACCCCGCAGGAAATCGACGACATCATGGCGCTGGCCATCCGCGTCAACGATTTCCTTTCGGGCCTGTTTCTGGGTGCCGGCATCCGCCTTGTCGACTTCAAGATCGAATGCGGCCGCCTCTGGGAAGGCGAAATGATGCGTATCGTCATCGCTGATGAGATCAGCCCTGATTCGTGCCGCCTGTGGGACGTCAAGACCAAGGACAAGATGGACAAGGACCGTTTCCGAAAGGATATGGGCGGTCTGATCGAAGCCTACACCGAAGTTGCCCGCCGCCTTGGCATCATTGTCGAAGGCGAACGGCCGGTCACCAATGGCCCCCGGCTGGTTCAGTGACAGCTTCTGCAGGCGGATGAGTTGTCATCACGCCCGGTCCGAACGGAAGTTTCGCCGGATGCCGAGCGGGAGCCATTTGCGTTTCGGGTTGATCGCAGGTGCGATGCTGCTGGGCCTGCCAAGCTGTGGCCTCCTGCCATCATCGCACTATGCGCTGACAACACTGCCATTGTCGCCTGAGCAGGGTTGGGTGCAATTGCCGACGGCACGCTGGCTGGTCAATCCCGGTATCGAGCCTGAGGCGTTGCTCTTTTGCCCGGCTACAAATTGCACCCAGCAGGCTTTTGTGGCGCGCATGGAGCTGACGGGGCGTGAAGCCGGATTTGCCGCCCTGCTGATCAGCGATCCGCCACGCGCCCTTTCGGCGGCAAGGCCAACCCACAAGGGCCGCAGCCGGCAGCAGCCGGTGAGCCGCGCCGCTGTCGTGCCGCTTGCGCTGTCCGGCTGGAGCGGTGGCAGCTTCAGCATCGAGGCACGCAAGGGTAAAAGCACCGGCAACGGCACTCGCAAGGCAGCCCATGTCGCGGTTGTGGCACGGCGTGATGGGCCACGGACCTGGCTGATGATGGTGGTTGCGCCGACGTCAGACACCGTCACTCATCAGCTCAGGCTCGCGACCGAATAAGGGTCTGCACATATTTCCGGTCATTCATGCACGGCGAACCCTTGCTTTGACCATGACATTCCGCTTTGACGGGCAAAGGTTGCGGCGGCTGCTGCAAGCCCGTTTCCGGAGAGACCCGATGAAAGCCCGCGTCACCGTCACCCTGAAGAACGGCGTCCTTGACCCCCAGGGCAAGGCCATCGAAGGCGCACTTGTGTCGCTCGGCATTCCCGGCATCGCTTCGGTTCGCCAGGGCAAGGTCTTCGATATCGAGCTGACCGGCCATGACGCGAAAGCAGCTGAATCGGCACTGGCCACGGCCTGCGAGAAGTTGCTCGCCAACACCGTGATTGAGAATTACCGCGTCGAGATGCTGGTTTGAGGGAGATTGCCATGCGCGCTGCCGTCATCACCTTCCCCGGCACCAACCGCGATGGCGATGTGTCCAAGGCCCTTGTGGCCAGCGGCGCTACGGTTTTGCCAAGCTGGCATGCGGACCATGAACTTCCCGCCCGCACCGACCTCGTCGTTCTGCCCGGCGGCTTTTCCTATGGCGACTACCTGCGCACTGGCGCGATTGCCGCGCGTGCCAACATCATGGATGCTGTCCGTGCCCACGCCGCGCGTGGAGGGATGGTGCTGGCCATCTGCAACGGTTTCCAGATTGCCTGCGAAGCGGGCCTTCTGCCCGGCGTTCTGGTGCGCAACGCCAACCTGCGTTTTGTCTGCAAGCGCCAGCACCTCAAGGTCGAACGCGCCGATACGCCTTTCACGGCCAGCTACAATGCAGGGCAGACCATCGATGTCTGCATCGCCCACGGCGAAGGCAATTATATCTGCGACGCCGAAACACTCGCCAAGCTTGAAGCCGAATGTCTCGTCGCCTTCCGCTATTGCGATGCGGCTGGCGCGCTGACGCCAGAGGCAAACCCGAACGGCTCGCTCAACCACATCGCCGGCATCTATTCACCAAACCTCCGGGTGCTGGGGCTGATGCCCCATCCCGAAAACCTGATCGAAACCCTCACAGGCGGAACCGATGGCACGGGATTGTTCGAAAGCCTGAGCCGGGCGGCGTGAGCCTACTGTTGCAGCTATTTTGGTGCCAACCGGATCGCGCCATCGAGCCTGATCGTCGCGCCATTCAGCATGTCGTTCTCGATGATCGCGCGTGCCAGCGCGGCATACTCCGCAGGGCGGCCAAGCCGTGACGGATGTGGCACCGATTGCTCAAGCGCCTTGCGGTAATCATCGGCGATCGAGGCAAACATGGGCGTCTCGAACAACCCGGGCAGGATCGTCACCACCCTGATGCCGGACGAGGCAAGATCGCGTGCCACGGGCAAGGTCAGCGCCGCAACCCCGCCCTTGGAGGCCGCATAGGCCGCCTGCCCGATCTGGCCGTCCTCGGCAGCGACTGACGCCGTGTTGATGATCACACCGCGCGAGCCATCGGCGGTTATGGGCTCGAGCCCTGCCATCGACACGGCGCATTTGGCGATCATCCGAAATGTGCCGAAGAGGTTCACCGCAACAGCACGCTCGAAGCTTGCCATGTCATGGGCGACCAGTTCGCCGGTATCGCGCTTCCTGGCGACCACGCGCTTGCCCGGCGCTATCCCGGCGCAATTGACCACGATCCGCTCAGGACCATGAGCCGCACGCGCATTGGCCAGTGCTTCATCCACAGAGACGTCGCTGGTGACATCGGCATGGCAGAACAACCCGCCAATCTCGGCAGCGATGGCTGCACCGCGTTCGGCGTTCATGTCGAACAGCGCGACCTTGACGCCATGGGACGCCAGCATCCGGGCAGTGGCCTCCCCAAGGCCTGACGCACCGCCCGTCACCACGGCAGCCATTGTCTGATCGATTCTCATGTGAAACCCCGTTCTTGACCCTGAGCCTTGCTAGAGCATAGCGCACAAAAGCATGCCCTCGCGAAGGCGAGGGTGGGTACCGGTTTTGTGAGTACGCAATGCTCTATCTTATTATGATCGATCATCTTTCCGCATTGAGATGGATTCCATCTCAATGCGGGATGATCTAGAATCCAGCCAAACGCTAACCTGAAGCGATTGCCCTGGCTGAGCCTGCCTGGCCGCTTGACGCGGATTCGCGTGGGCCCGGCACGTATCAGGATCGTCCGCCATCAACCGACAGGATCTGTCCGCTGATCCAGCCCGCCTGCTGGCTTGCGAGGAACAACACGGCGTTGGCGATGTCCGCCGCTGTGCCCAGCCTGCGCGTGTGAATGCCTGCGACGAGCCGCGCCTGCCCGTCTTCGCCATAGGCTTGCCATTGCCGCTCGGTCGCCGGGTTCGAGCGCACGAAGCCGGGCGCGACGGCGTTGCAGGTGATGCCGAAAGGCCCGAGGTCCTGGCTGAGTTGCTTCGTCAGCCCCACCAGTGCATGTTTGGAGGCAGTATAGGCCTGGATGCCCGTCAGGCTTGGCCTGAGGCCCGCACCAGAGGCGATATTCACGATGCGCCCGAAGCCCGCCGCCTGCATCGGTGCTGCGGCGGCTTGCGAAAGCCAGAACGCCCCATCGACATTGGCCTCGAAGATGGCGCGCCAATTCTCTGGCGTCACGGCAGACACCGGCCCGCCCGTCTGCCCGCGCACGCCTCCTGCAGCGTTGACCAGAATGTCGAGCTGCCCGCAGAGGGCCAGCACATCCGCCACCGCCAGCTGGCATTCGCTGCGCTCGCCGATATCGGCGCTAGTTCCGACGATGTCATGCGCGGAGGCAAATTCTTCGAGCCGGACCGCATCGATGTCCATGGCGATGACGGTCGCGCCCGCTGCCTTCAGCGCCAGCGCTATCGCCTGCCCGATGCCCTGTGCGGCCCCCGTGACCAGCGCGACCTGACCGTCAAAGCGGATGTGCATGGTTCGCCGCCTCCGCCGTCGCGATCAGCTTGGCAAAGGTCGCAAAATCCATCGGCTCAAGCCCGTCCTCGATACCATGGATCAGCGCCACCAGATGCCGGATGGTTGGCGTGTGAACGTCGGCTTCCGCGCCAAGCTCTGCGATGATGCCGATCTGCGGGTCGATCTCGGTCTTGCGCTTGCGCACGGCCAGATCGCGGTAGATGCCGGAATGCGTCTTGGCGGTATGGCGGTTGAACTCAGCCAGCGCAGCAATCGAGGCCCGCGCCCCGGCTTCTGGCGCGCCCGGTGCAAAGCAGGCGGGATCAAAGCCGTTGAAACCAATCGGTGCGACACCACGCGCTGAAGCGACCGCCATCACCTCTCGGGCGAGGCGCTCAAACACCACGAAGCGGCGGGAATCTTCGAAACTTGCGCTCATCGAATCAGGTGTCAGCGCGGTCGCAAACAGCATCGCGCCATAGGCCAGCTTGCCCCAGAGATAGCCCCAGATATTGCCCGTCAGCACCGCATTCGGCTCGAAGACTTGCAGCCATGCATGCATCTGGCGGGTCCGCTCACGCACCTCGCCATCGATCTCGCCAACCACAACGGCAGCGCGATTGCCGAACAGGATTTCGCCCGGCCCCAGCCAGTCCGCACCAAAATTCACGAAGCAGCCCATTGTCCGCTGGTGGTCGACGGCGCGAGCGATTGCGATCTCGT
>JBOFFB010000595.1:0-1739 GCA_051648385.1 Allobosea sp. | reverse complement strand
GGTCAATGAACTTGTTTCCTCGGGTCGCTATAACTCCAAGAGCGAGGTCATCCGCGAGGGCGTGCGCCTCGTGGAGGAACGCGAGAAGCGGCTCAGGTTGATTGATGATGCACTCCGGCAAGGCATGGATGATGCCGATGCGGGGCGCGTGCATGATGCGGATGAGGTCTTCGCGGAATTGCGGCGTCACGCTGGCGGCGCATGACGCATAGGCTGATTTTCACGACGCGAGCGCGGAATGACCTTGTGTCCATCACGTCCTACAACGCGCGGGAGAATCCCGAACGAGCAATGGCGTATGTCCGCGAACTGGAGGAATGCTGCGCCGCTATCTCGCGTCGTCCAAATGCCTTCGCCATCATCCCGCGCTACCGCGACAAAGCCATTCGGCGCGTGGTTTATGGCAACCATCTGATCTGTTACAGGGTGGATACCGATACCGTCACTGTATTGAGAGTGCTGTACAGTTCCATGGATACCGATCGGATACTCGGTTAGGCCAAGCTCCTGATGGAGTAGTCCGGCTTCTCGGGTCATCGATTCGGGCGCGGCCATAGGGGCGCATCACCCCCTCACAAATGAAACGTCCGCCGCGGCTTCAACTCCCCATGCTCGCCCTCAACCAGCGCCAGCAGCTTGCCGAGATGCGTGACATAGGCCTGACCCTCGAAGATCGGTGCATCGCGGCCGCGCAGCAGGATGCTCTGGCCATTCCTGATGCGCTGGGCTTCCTGGTTGCCGATGGGGATGGCCATCAGTTCGGACAGGCCGCGCTCCACCGGCTGCATGAGCGCCTTGAGATCGGGCGCTTGAGGGCCCTCCTCGCCGGCGGCGCGCAACGTATCGATGGTGACGGACTCCAGTTCCGAGAAAGGCCCGACGCGCGTGCGCCTAAGCATGGTCACGTGGCCGAAGCAGCCAAGCAGCCGGCCGAAATCGCGGGCGAGCGAGCGCACATAAGTGCCCTTGCCGCATTCGGCCTCGAAGGTGGCGGTTTCCTCGTCGTGCTCTGCGAGCCGGAGCGAGGTGATCTCGACCTCGCGTGGCTCCAGCTTCACCGTCTCGCCATCGCGGGCAAGATCATAGGCGCGCTCACCGTCGATCTTGAGCGCCGAGAACTGGGGCGGCACCTGCATGATGACGCCGATGAAACGCGGCAGGATCGCCTCGATCTCTGCCACCGTCGGACGGTTGGCGGAGGAGTTGACCATCTCGCCGTCGGCGTCGTCGGTGTTGGTCTCCACGCCCCAGGTGACGGTGAAGCGATAGGCCTTCTCGCCATCCACCACATAGGGCACGGTCTTCGTCGCCTCGCCGAAGGCGAGCGGCAGCAGGCCGGACGCCAGCGGATCAAGCGTGCCGGCATGGCCCGCCTTGTCGGCCTTGTAGAGCCGCTTGACGATGGAGAGCGCGTGGGTGGAGGTGATGCCCACCGGCTTGTCCAGCACGATCCAGCCATCGACCTTGAAGCGCTCGCGGCGCGGCTTGCTCATGCCTCGTCATCCTTTTCAAGCCGCAAGCGGTTGGCACCGGTGTCACGAATGACTTTCGGGTTATCCAGCAGCTTGTCGATGCGGGCAGCCTCATCGAACATTTCGTCGAAGCGGAAGCGCAGTTCGGGCATGGACCGCATGTCGCGCATGGTCTTGCCCAGTTCGCCCTTGATGGCGCGGACGTTGCGGGCAAGCGCCTTGACCACGCGTTTGGCATCATGGCCGCCGAGTGGCATGACATAGACC
>JBOFFB010000594.1:0-1872 GCA_051648385.1 Allobosea sp. | reverse complement strand
CCGCCAGCCCGCCGCCGATGATGGCCGCATCAACGCTGACGGTCCCTCCTAGTGCGCCCCGCTCCGGAGATGGGTAGCGGGTGCGGGCGTAGTAGCTATCAACGTAGTGGGCCATCGACCCCTCCTGAAGGAAAGTCAGCCTGATCAGGCAGGAAGATCAAGGGCGGCATAGTGGCAGTGACAGGGGCGCGAGTCTCGTCAGCGAACGGCGCTGCGGATCAGCCTGCTCTGCGGCCCGGCAGGCGCGTTTCTGTGCATCCTGCAATTGCCGGACTGCTCCCTCGACATCGAGTGTCATGACCTTGCCATTGCGCACGATGCCATGGCCATCCACAAAGACATCGCGCACAGCACGATCGGCTGCACAATGGATGAGGTTGCGCAGCGGGTCATAAACAGGTTGCATGGTCGGCACGGATAAATCCACAAGCACGAGATCGGCCTTCGCGCCAACAGCGATGCGGCCGATATCATCGCGGCCCAGCGCCCTCGCGCCGCCCGTGGTCGCAACGTCGAACAGTGTCGCCGTATCGAGGTCGAAAACCGATCCGGCGGTGACCCGCGAGCAGATCAGCGCCTCGCGCATCTCCTCAAGCATGTTGAACGGATAGCTGTCGGTGCCAAGGCCGACATTGACACCGGCACGGCGATAACCTCCCAACGTCTGCAACGTCATGCCGGAGCGGGCGAAAGTCACGGGGCAATGTGCCACGGTGGCGCCGGAGCGCGCGAGCCGCCCCAGATCGTCGCGCGTCCGCTGCCGCGTCCAGCTGTGATGATCGAGAAAAATGCAATGGCCGATGATGAGGTCAGGCCCAAGCAACCCCAACCGCTCCATCATCTGCGGCGCAGTCTCTCCCGACCGGCGCAATAGCTCCTCGTGTTCGGCCATGGTCTGCGCGCCGTGGATGGTGATGCGATAGCCGCGGGACCGGGCCTCGGCTGCCGCCTCGCGCAGCAACTCTTCCGAACAGGTCTCAATCTGCGAGGGCGCGATGACGCCGTCGATCCGGCCTGAGGGATGCCCCCGTGCCTCATCGACGAAAGCCAACGCCTGCCGGTAGCGTTCACGGCCCCGCACCTCGTCCCACGCGAAGTCAAGCCGGTGGTTCCCTTCCATACGCCATGCTGCCTCGCGGAAGCCGGGCGCGAGCCATGCGCGCATGCCGCTCTGCGCCGCCAGCGGCAGCCAGTGTGGATGTACGCCCGCGATGTCGAGATGCGTTGTGACACCGGAGCGCATCAGATCGGCGAGCATCACAATCTGGCAGGCGGCTTTGGCATCGGCATCAGAGTCGATTAGCGCAGAATACTCATACAGCGCATTGCCCCAGAGTGCGGCGGTGCCGACATCCTCGAAAAGGCCTTTGGCGATGGGTTCGTCGCCGGAGTGACAATGTATGTTGACGAGCCCGGGCATTGCCATGATCTGACGTCCGTCGATCTCTGTCTCGGCTTTGCCCCCATATGCCGGCCCGACATGCAGGAAACCTTCCTCCGAGAACGCGATGTCAATGACCTGCCGGTAGCCATGGGTGGCCTCGCCATCGGCGCGGACAATCGCCCAGGCACAATTTCGGATGACAGTGACCGGAGCGGACATGTGGACCATCGCAGTATGCCCTTGCGGGAGGAATCTGGTTTGCGGCTTCGGTGAGGTCAGTGAACCGTCCGGAACGAATCAGAGGCTACTCTCAATCGGGGAGGAAGCGAACCGGCGTACTGCTGCTGTGTGGAGTCAGCGCCGGGCGCTGATGCAAGTGATGAAGCACGATCTCGCCGTGCCTGATCACACGACACTGGCACGACGGTGGCGGACGGTCGATGTTCGCTACGATCGCTGGCCGCGCAAAGAACTTGCCCGGGTTTGAC
>JBOFFB010000593.1:0-11560 GCA_051648385.1 Allobosea sp. | reverse complement strand
GACTGTTCGGGGTCGATGGATTGGCAGGCGAAGACCCTTGCTCCCCTACGGGCTTGGTGTCCCTCGAAGGTCTCGGTCTTCCGCCTGCCACCGCAACCATGAGTATATCAGATGCGATGGGATTTAAGTTACAAGAAGGGCATCACGCCCGGCACCTCACAAAACGTCGACTTCAAGCGATTGCCCTGCGTTTGAACGCAGCTTGATCTAGCGGTGACGCCGCCGGATGTCTCAGCGTTGGGCACTGACGATGCTGCTAGCCGAAGACCGCGTGACGTGTTCTGCGATGGCATCGCCCAGCAGCTTGCCGGTGCAGGCATGCATGGCAACGGTCATGTGCAGGTTGTCCGCCTTGATCAGGTCTGAATCGCTGGCTTTACGCGTTGCCAGAATGCCGCGCATCACATCCATCCGGCTCCAGAACAATGCGCCATGACGCTTTGCGGCCTGCTTCAGCATGGTCTGGATGGGCTCCAGCATCGGTGACAGGTGCACCGCAGCGGCACTCTGGGTATCCATCATGACCACAGGCACACCCATCGCTTGAAGCTGCGCCATGCCGTGATCAACGCCACGTTCTGTCAGCAGCGGATCGGCCTTCCGCACGATATCGTTGGCACCGAGTTGCCAGACCACAAGGTCAGGCTTGGCTGGTTCCACATCGCTGGCAAAACGTGCCACGGTATCGGGAATGGTTTCGCCGCCGCGCCCCCGGTTGATCACGCGCACCGCATTTGCTCCGAAACGGGCGTTCAACTGGCGCTCGAGTTGCGAAGGATAGGCTTGCGAGCGGTCATGCAGATCAGAGCCTTCGGTCGATGACGAACCGATCGCGACCAGCATGAGCGTTTCTTTGCGCGCCAACTTCTCGGCGACCCTGCGCATGCGCGGGTTGGCATCCGAAACCCTGGCGTCGCCTGGTTGGGTGTTGCCCGAATGGGCCTCAGCGCTAGCGGGAATGCACCATGCTGCGGTGGCAACGTCGGGCTGCATGTTTGTTCCGGCCATGGCTGAAGGTGCGCCTGCCACGAAGATGGCAAGTACGCCGGTGCCGATGATCCCCAGTCCACGTCCAAACGTCATGTCGAACAGTTCGCCATTCAAGCTGCCACAAGTCAAGCTGGGGAAAATGCGTCCCTTGCGCCAGACTGGCAGGTTTACCTCTGATAAGCGCTTGGTTATTCCGACAATGATGAACCGGGGATGAGCATGGCCGATCTTGAACCCTTGAAGCGCCTCGCAGCGGCTCGCGCGCTGGAACTGGTCAAGCCGGGTATGCGCCTTGGGCTTGGCACCGGTTCGACCGCCAGGCACTTCGTCGAGTTGCTCGGTGAGCGGGTCAGGGCTGGCCTCGACATCATCTGTGTGCCGACGTCGGAACAGACCCACGCACTTGCGCAAGCCAGCGGTGTTTCGCTCAGCACGCTGGACCAGACACCTCGTCTTGATCTCACAGTGGATGGTGCCGACGAGATCAATCCCTCCCTCGGGCTGATAAAAGGCGGCGGTGCGGCCTTGCTGCGTGAAAAGATCGTGGCAGCCGCCTCTGATCGCTTTGTCGTCATCGCCGACGAAACCAAGCTGGTTGACGTGCTGGGTCGTTTTCCGCTGCCGATCGAAGTTGCATCGTTCGGTTTGGCCAGCACCGAGATCGCTGTGCAGCGCGCCATCACTGCAAGTGGCTGTCATGGTTCGGTCAAGCTTCGGCGCAACAAGGCTGGCGAGGTTCTCGTGACTGATGGTGGCCACTACATCCTTGATGCACATCTGGGCCAAATCGCCGAGCCGGCGTTGCTGGCCTCTGCCCTGTCGGTCATTCCCGGTGTCATGGAGCACGGACTTTTTCTCCGGATGGCGACGGGTGCGGTCCTTGCAACACAGGACGGTGTGCGCATCCTTGGTATAATCGATTGACGGACACGGCGCTGGTCTGACAAGGACGGTGCGAGATGAAGGAATTGACCGCATGATTTTTCACAAGCCAGCTTTCGCCCTTGCGGCCACTCTCCTGTGGCTGACCCCTGCCATGGCACAGGCGCCAGCAGCAGCACCGACCGCGCCGGCCGTGGCTGCAGTTGTTCCCGAAGCGCAGTTGCGGATTGCCCGGGAACTGGTCGACCTGACCGGGATCGGTCGTTCTTTCGATGGGGTGATGCCAGACATCGCGTTGCGTATCCGCCAGAACTTTGCCAACACCCGCCCGGAAATCATCAAGGACATGGATGACACCTTGGTGGCGCTGCTTCCGGAAATCCGCACCCGCCGAGGCGAGATGGTGGAGCGGGCAGCGAGGACGCTGGCAACCCTGTTCAACGAAGCGGAATTGCGGGAATTGAGCGCGTTCTTCAACACACCGGCCGGCAAGAAATACGTCAATTCCCAGCCCGAGATCCTGAACCAGATTTTCTCGACCATGGACGGGTGGATCCAGCAGACCTCCGAGTTCTTCCTCAATCGCTTTCGCGAAGAAATGCGCAAGAAGGGCCACACGGTTTGATCGCAACATGAGCGCCATACGCGAGGTTGATCTTTTCGTCATCGGCGCGGGCTCCGGCGGGTTTCGCGCTGCGCGCATTTCTGCGGGCCATGGCGCGCGCGTCATGATCGCCGAAGAGGACCGCATCGGCGGCACCTGCGTCATCCGTGGCTGCGTGCCCAAGAAGCTTTATGTCTACGCCAGCCGTTTTGCCGACGATATCGCCGATGCCGCTGCGTTTGGCTGGCAGACGGGCGAGGCGACATTCAGTTGGCCGAAACTGCGCGATGCGGTCGCCGCCGAAGTGACCCGCCTGTCTGGCCTGTATCGCAAGGGTTTGAACAGCGCCGGTGTGGAGATTGTCGAAGAACGTGCGGAGGTAACGGGGCCTGGCACTGTCCGGCTTCAGCGCTCGGGTGAAAGCATCCGCGCCAAACACATCCTGGTGGCAACAGGTGGCCATCCTGTGCTTGAGCCTGTCATTCCCGGCGGCCATCTTGGCATCACCTCGAACGACGTTTTCCATATGCCCCAGCTTCCGGCGCGCATGGTCGTGGTTGGAGGCGGCTATATCGCGCTTGAGTTTGCCTGCGTTTTCGCGCGCCTCGGCGTTGCCGTAACGCTGGTGCATCGCGGCGACAATGTCCTGCGCGGCTTTGATGAGGATATCCGCACCAGGCTGCGCGATGCGCTCGCCCATGGCGGCATTGCATTCAAGCTCGGCACCACGATCAACCGCATGGACGAGGGCGCAGGTGGCGTGCGGCACGTCACGATGTCGGATGGCAGCGTGATCGAGGCTGATGTCGTGCTGGTGGCAACGGGTCGCCGCGCCAACACCAAGGGCCTCGGCCTTGAAAGCGCGGGCGTTGCGCTCAATGCCGACGGCTCGGTCAAGGTTGATGCCAAGTCGGCATCAAACGTGGCTGGTATCCACGCCGTGGGCGATGTCACCAACCGGGTCAATCTCACACCGGTCGCCATCCGTGAAGGCCACGCCTTTGCTGACAGTACATTTGGTGGCAAGCCATGGACCGTGCAGCATTATCCCTTTGCCAGCGCCGTCTTCACGACACCGGAGATCGGCACGATCGGGCTCAGTGAGCAGGCTGCGCTGACAGCTGGGCACGACTTGCGCATCTTCGACACCCAGTTCCGTGCCATGCGCGCCACCATGACCGGCCGTGAGGATCGCACCTACATGAAACTCGTGGTCGATGCTGCCACCGACAAGGTCCTCGGTGCACACATGCTCGGGCCAGATGCCGGCGAAATCATCCAGTCCGTCGGCATTGCTGTCACCATGGGAGCAACCAAAGCCGATTTCGACCGCACCATCGCGCTGCACCCAAGTGCCGCGGAAGAATTCGTGACCATGCGGACGCCGCGCAAGGGATAGTTCGGCGTTCATGTTGGCATACGCCGCCCAGCCAGCAAGGCGGCGATCGCTAGCGCCATGCATGCTGTACTCGCAAGCATGACCGGAATGGCTTCGATTGTTGACCCGAAAATGCCAACGATTGCCAGTTCGCGGACAATGCCAAAGAAGGCTGGTGCAAATGCGTAGGTTGCTTGCGCCGTGGCCACGATAAGCGAAACCACCCGTTGTGTGTCTTCACGGGCAAACTCGGTCTGAGCAATCAGTGGCGGCAGGGATGTTGCGTTGCCGATGCCAAAGCCGAATAACATGATCCCGAGTACGATGAGTAGTGGCGACTGGGTACCTGAAGCGACCAAAACCAGTGCTCCGCAAATCTGTATGGCGTAGCTCAGTGCCGCAGCGATGCGCCGATCTGCTCCAACAGGCATCAGCCATCCGAATGCGGTTCTACCCAGAATGGCCGAGACGGTCGCGAGACCCATCACCAAACCAGCCATCTGTGCGCCAAGCGCCGGTACGATAAGTGAAAACAGATGTGCCAACAAACCGATCTGCGCAAACAAGCTCAGAGCCATGGCGGCAGCCAATGTCCGAAAGCGCCAGTTCTGCCAAACCAGTTTGCCCGGTAAGGGTGTTATGGCATTGCTGGCGACAACCAGAATGGCTGTGTCGTCCGTTGCACCGTCGGCAAATTGGCCAAGTTCAGTTGGTGATTTGTTCACGACAGCCGCCGTCAACCAAAAGACGAGCGCAATCGTGATTGCTCCGATCAGTAGCGCTGCCGCTTGGAACCCGATTGACGCAATGAGAAAGACCCAAAGCGGCGAGAACACCACGCCGCCGATGCTGGCGCCGTTGTAAGCGGTGGAGAGCGCTTTCGGCCTCTGCGTCATGAACCATGGGGAGATGATCGCGTTGATCGCTGCCGCGCCCATCGTGACCCAGCCGCAGCCGGTCAGCATGGTGGCCGCAAACAACTGCCAAGGCTCAACCGCGCTTGCCCAGCCGACAAGGCCCGCGGCAAGCACGATTGAGCCGGTTCTGGTCACCACTGGAAGACCATGACGTTTGTAGAGGGCAGGAAGATTGGCGACGACAATCGCTCCCACGAGATAGTGCAACGTCACCGCGGCCGAAACTAGGATGACCGACCAGCCGCGCACCTCCCGGACCGTATGCAGGTAAATCGGCACGCCATAAAAGCCGAGACCCCAGCCGAAGGTGGCGATGACAAAAGCAGCAGCAACAACGCGCCAGCCGAAGAAAGGTTTTTTCTGGTTGTCCATGCCTCGATCTTGGCAGCTTGATGTCCGCAATGTTTCGTCCGAATGCGAAGCATGCGCTTTCCACATACGCTATGGTTACGAGATGAAAGATGGCCCTGACATTGCGAGCCTTGCAGCGCTGATCGGTGATCCTGGCCGGGCCAACATGCTGTGCGCGCTGATGTCTGGCATGGCATTGACGGCAGGCGAATTGGCCCGCGAGGCCGACATCATGCCGCAAACAGCAAGTGCCCATATTGCCAAACTGGTCGAGGCGGGGCTGGTTCTTGTCGAGGTGCAGGGTCGCCATCGCTATTTGCGCCTCGCCGGGCCCGAAGTGGCTCAGGCGTTGGAAGGCTTGATGGAGCTGGCCTCGCGAATGGGCCGTATGCGGACGCGACCAGGTCCGCGCGACGCGGCCTTGCGCAGCGCGCGTGTCTGCTACGATCATTTGGCAGGTGAGATGGGCGTGAAACTGCACGCTGCCTTCGTCGAACAAGGCCTCATCATCGCCACCGTTGACGGACTTGGCGTTTCTGCCATCGGGCGCCGGCGCTTTGGTGCTGAAGGCATCGAAATCGAGGCGCTGGAGGCCAAACCGCGCGTCACTTGTCTTGCCTGTCTCGACTGGAGCGAACGTCGCCATCATCTGGCGGGCGGGCTCGGAGCAGCGTTGCTCCAGCTATTTTTCCAGCGTGGCTGGGCGCGGCGACAAGACAAGGGCCGGGCGGTGCTGTTCACAATGACGGGACAAGCACATTTCAACCGGTTTCTCGCAGGGGAATAATCACTGAAGCAAAATAGAAAGTTCAGGACTCAATCTGTGAAGTGAATGAATCCGATCATCAATGATCATTTGTAAAACATTGATTCCACGTCTATTTTTAACTTCACTTTGGTCACGCTGAGATGCCGAGTATGTGGTCCAGGTTTGTTTTCGGTTTCACTTCCGGCAGGTATGACGCATGTTGATCGGGTTGATTGCTGGCCTTGGCGCAGGAGCTTTCTGGGGGCTGACATTCGTCGCGCCGACGGCGGTGAAGCCCTACACCGAGATCGATCTTGCGATCCTGCGCTATCTCGCCTTCGGCTTTGTGTCGCTGGCGCTGATGGCGATAAGCCCGCGCTTTCGGCCTGGCAAGATCACACCACGGCAGATCTGGCTGGCTCTCTGGCTCGGCCTGTCGGGCTACGTGATTTATTACATCTTCGTGGCATTTTCCGTCAGCCTCGCAGGCCCGGCGATCGCGCCACTGGTCATCGGCGCGCTGCCGGTCCTGCTTGCCATCTATGGCAACTGGCAGGACGGCACGGTTCCGTGGCGGCTGCTCATCTTGCCACTTGCGATGATCATTGCGGGGCTCGCCGTCATCAACAGCGCCACGATTGCAGCAGCGGCCACGCCACTGCTGCAGGGCAACGTGATTCTGGGTTTTGTGCTGGCACTTTGCGCGCTGGCGAACTGGTTCGTCTATGCCGTGCTGAATGCGCGGGCTCTGCGCGCACCAGATGCGCCCGATGCGCTGGGGTGGACGAGCCTTCAGGGGCTTGGCGCTGCCGCTGGCGTACTGCCGCTGCTGTTGATCGCGCCCGTCATGGGCTGGAGTGAAGTCCCTGCGCGGGGATTTGCCGGAGCGGATGGCATGCGGCTGGTGTGGTGGGCCCTGCTGACTGGCGTGCTGGGTTCTTGGGTCGCCCAGTACTTCTGGACAGTCGCATCGCAGCGTTTGCCGCTGGCCCTGTCGGCGCAGGTCATCGTGTCCGAAACCATTTTCGCACTGATCTACGGCTTCCTGCATGACGGGCGCATGCCACTTGCTCATGAATGGCTCGGTGCTGCCTTGCTGCTGCTGGGCGTGCTCATCGGCGTGCATCTGTTCAGTCGGGCCAAACCAAAGCCGGAAAGTCATGGCCGCGATGCAATGGCCCGAAGCGGCGCTGCGGATTGACCGCGCCGCGATGCTCGCATCATGCTGGTGCGCGTCCGCTCAGGGAAAAGTACCATGCCGATCATCTCTTACCTCACCACGATCCGTTTCGATTTCGGTGCGATCCGGCATCTGGCCGAGGACATGGCGGCAGCTGGCATCACGCGCCCGCTGCTCGTAACCGACAAAGGCCTGGTTGCGACCGGTATTGCTGCACGGGTAGCCTCGCTCATGCCGGAGAATGCCCCGATCTTCGACGCCACGCCCGCAAACCCCACCGAAGAGGCGGTTCTTGCCGCACTCGAGGCCTATCGTTCCGGCGGCTGCGACGGCATCGTTGCGCTCGGTGGTGGCTCGCCGCTTGATCTGGCCAAAGGCGTGGCGCTGCTCGCCACCCATGACGGTCCGCTCCGGCAGTACGCGCTGATCTTCGGCGGTCTCAAGCTGATGAAGCCGGAAGGTGCCCCGCTGATTGCCATTCCGACCACGGCCGGCACCGGTTCCGAAGTCGGGCGCGGCGCTGTCATCAGCTTTGGTGATGGCCGCAAGCTCGTCATCGTTGGGGCGGCCATGATGCCGAAGCGCGCCATCTGTGACCCTGAACTCACATTGGGCTTACCACCGATGCTGACGGCGGCGACCGGCATGGATGCGCTGACGCACTGCATCGAGTGCTACATCTCGCCCGTCGAGAACCCGCCTGCGGGGGCCATCGCGCTTGATGGGGCCATTCGCGCCGTGAATTTCCTGCCGCGTGCGGTGCGAAACGGGCAGGATCGCGAGGCGCGCCATGAGATGTTGATGGCCTCGATGATGGGCGCGATGGCGTTTCAGAAGGGCCTGGGCGCGGTCCATGCCATGTCGCACGCGCTGGGTGGCATCAGGGAAGTCCATCTGCATCACGGCACGCTCAATGCCATTCTGTTGCCCGCTGTGCTGCGCTTCAATGCCTCTGCCGTGGGCGACAAGTATGAAAAGCTGGGACGCGCCCTTGGCCTCTCCGCCAACATCAGCCTCGACAGGTTTGTCGCAGAATTCGCCCGTGATCTTGGCCTGCCCATGCGCTTGTCGGAGATTGGCGTGGAGCGCGAATGGTTCGGCATGGTGGCTGAAAATGCGATGGCCGATCATACGACTGCAACCAATGCGCGTGTACCAACCTCGCGACACTATCTGGACATGCTGGAAGCGAGTTTTTGAGCATCAATATTGTGTGAGGGACGTTAGCGTTAAGTGAGGTTTAATCGAATGAACGGATGGTTGAGAGATTGCAAACAACCGGTCTGTGTCCATGAACTTGCGCCTCTCTCGTTTGCCCGTGGCTGTGAAGCTACCGCTCGGTCTCGGACTGATGATCGTCCTGATCATTGCGACGGCCCTCATTGGCCGGTCGGGCATTTCCGATTCGCTGTCAGGCATCCAGCGCGTTGAAGCTGCTGCTGCAAAGTCACTCGTGATCAGCCATATCGAATCCGAAGTGAATACCTTGCAAGCGACGACACTGATTTACGCAAGCAAAGGAAGCGAACAGACACTGACCGAAGCGCGGAATGCGTCCGTTCGAATCGGAAAACTGCTCGCTGAACTGCAGAGCCATAGCGAAGATACCGCCATCGCGGCGCTGCTGCCTCGTTTTCGCGACCCGCTCACAAGCTACGGTGCGGCGCTGGATAAAATCGTCGAAGCGCGCGGCATGCGCGATCTTTTGTACCTCACTGAAATCAGCAGCAACAACGTCACGGTAGAGCAGCTCTTCGCACATGGGATCGAGGACGCGTCGCTCATGAACAACTTCGTAGACGCATTGGATCTGTCGGCGATCCGTGACCGCTACACGCGTGGCATGAGCAATCTGACCGCCTTCATGGCCGAGCCTACGCCTGCAGTAAAGGACAATGCGCTGAAGTTTTTCCATTCTGCGCGGCTTGATGCTGAACAATTGTCGGCCAACGCGAAATCGCAAGACACCAAGGCTACCGCCAAGACCCTTGGCCTGAGAATGATCACGCACATCGAAGCCGCGACGTCGCTCGGACCGCTGGTCGAGGAAGGTCAGAAAGCCATGGACGAAGGCGTCAGCCCTGCCATCAAGGCGATCGATCAGGTCAGCCGCGAAGCTTTGGCGAGTGCCCGCAGCATCATGGAAGCCGCTCGGCTGGAGGCCGACCAGTCGGCACGCTGGTCCAGTCGTCTGATGCTGTCAGTGACGGCGGTCGCCGTCCTCGGTGGCATGCTGATTGCGGTGTTTCTGGTCAAGAACATCGTGCCTCCGGTTCGCGGACTGACCCGCGCCATGCAGTCCTTTGCCAACGCCGATTGGAGCAGCGACGTGCCGGGCTCAAAGCGCAAGGACGAAATTGGCGACATGGCACGCGCCGTGCTGGTCTTCAGGGACAACGGTCTTGCCCATGATGCGCTGAAGTCTGAAAGCGAGCGCGATCAGGAAACGCGGTTCCGTCGCCAGCAGGCGCTGGAGCAAGCCATTGCGCTGTTCGAGCAGGCGTCCGGAGCTGTCGTTTCAGCGGTTGCCCGATCGGCGTCCGAGCTTGAGAATGCGGCGCAATCCATGGCGTCGACTGCCGAGGAAACCTCCAGCCAGGCAGGCTCCGTTGCCGCCGCGTCCGAGCAGGCTACGGTCAGCGTGCAGAGCCTTGCCGAAGCTGGTGACAGGCTGTCAGCCGCCATCTCCGAAATCAGTGAGCGCGTCACAGCGTCCTCGCGCATGGGCAGTGCGGCTGCGCAGGAAGCAGATGCCGTCGATGGCCAGTTGCGTGAACTGGCCTCGGCAGGTGACAAGATCGTTTCGGTCGTTTCGCTGATTGACGGATTGGCCAGCCAGACCAATCTCTTGGCGCTCAATGCAACGATAGAAGCCGCGCGCGCTGGCGAAGCGGGCAGGGGCTTTGCGGTTGTGGCCTCGGAGGTCAAGGCGCTGGCCGGGCAGACCGCCAAGGCTACCAGTGAGATCGCCGCCATCGTTGGCGGCATCCGCACCGTCACCGAGCAGACCATCAGCGCAGTCAACGGCATGACGCGCACCATCGCCGACATGGACCAAATCGCCTCGGCAATCTCCGCTGCCGTCGAGGAACAGAGCATCACCGCCCGCGATATGGCGGATAGTGTGCGCGAAACAGCGCGCGGTGCCCAGGAGGTGTCGCACAACATCGTAGGTGTGAGGCAGGCTTCGCAAGCCACAGGCTCGGCCGCCGCGCAGGTGCTCAGCGCCTCTGGTGACCTGAATGGTCAATCCGAGATGTTGCGGCGCGAGATCGACACCTTTCTGCAGAGTGTCCGGACTGCATGAGTGGGGCATCAATTGCCAACAGGTCGGCAGTTGCGATCATGACCGCATTTGCCCGCATTGCGGGCCTTGCCTGAAACGGCTAGACATCTGCCATCAGCCGCCGACGGACTGCGCCAGCAGTCTTCGCGCGGCTGACTGTTCTGGAGCGTTGCGCACAAAAGTGGGCACCGGTTTTGTGAGACCGCAACGCTCCAAACGATCACAATCCGAACGGAGTGAGGCACATGGCAGAGCGTTGGACACCTGACAGCTGGAGGCAGAAGCCGGTCCAGCAGGTTCCGCAATATCCGGATGCCGAGGCGCTGGCTTCGGTGGAAAAGACGCTCGCGGGGTTTCCGCCGCTGGTTTTTGCAGGCGAGGCGCGCAAGCTCAAGCGGGCGTTGGGCAAGGTCGCGGCTGGCGAAGCCTTCCTGCTGCAGGGCGGTGATTGCGCCGAAAGCTTCGAAGAGCATTCCGCCGACAACATCCGCGATTTCTTCCGCATGTTCCTGCAGATGGCGGTGGTGCTGACCTTCGCCGGTGGCTCGCCTGTGGTGAAAGTCGGCCGTGTCGCCGGCCAATTCGCCAAGCCGCGCTCGTCCAACACCGAGACAATCGGCGGCGTCGAATTGCCGAGCTACCGCGGCGACATCATCAACGACATCGCTTTTACGCCAGAGTCGCGCATTCCAGATCCGCGCCGCCAGTTGATGGCCTACCGGCAGTCGGCAGCAACGCTCAATCTGATCCGCGCCTTCGCCACCGGCGGCTATGCCAACCTCGACAACGCGCACCGCTGGATGCTCGGCTTTGTGTCGGGCAGCCACCAGAGCGGGCGATACCGTGAGATCGCGGAACGTATCACCGAAACCCTCGATTTCATGCGCGCCATCGGCATCGACCCCGAGCGGCATCCGGAGACGCGCACCACGGATTTCTACACCTCGCATGAGGCGCTTTTGCTTGGCTACGAGCAGGCCATGACGCGCGTCGATTCAACCACCGGTGACTGGTACGACACCTCCGGCCACATGATCTGGATCGGCGATCGCACGCGCCAGGCTGACCATGCCCACATGGAGTTCTTCCGTGGCATCAAGAACCCCATTGGCATGAAGTGCGGGCCGTCCCTGAAGCCCGACGAGCTGATCAGGCTGATCGACATTCTCAACCCTGCCAACGAGCCGGGACGCCTGACGCTGATCGCCCGCTTTGGTGCAGACA